>JAHIOM010000004.1 GCA_018895235.1 Patescibacteria group bacterium
CGATATCTTTTTTTATTTTTTCTTTTAAATCTTGGAAATTTACTACTTTTCTGCACAGAGGATGATAACTGTAAAAAACATTTCCAAGAACATATACTAGTTTCCCGGAAAGGGCTGCTTCCATACCAACGGTGCTTGTCACTGTAATTACCCCTTCTGCTCCCGCGATAATTGCTGGCGTTGACTCTTCAGACGATAATAAAACGACGTTGGGTATTTTTTTAAGTTCTTTATAAAAAGCGTTTGATCTTGTCCCAATCGAGCCAGGGTGTTCTTTTAAATATAATTTATAAGGAAGAGGTAAGGTAGTAGCGATATTTTTTATTGTAGCCAGTTGATTAGAATAATAGGTTGCCAAAACCAATGTTGAGGCTTCTGGTTCATATTGAAGGGGGGAAAAGAAATATTTATCTTTCGGGTCAGTTTTCTCAAAAGCATTTTTCTGGGATAAAATCTTAAAATTTCTCTTGATTGTTTTAAGAGGGGCGCTTAAGCTATGTCTTAATCCGGATTCGCTTTCATAATCAAAATCTTTAAAATTATTTCTTCTGAGAAAATACTTTAAGAAAACATTCCCAGACTCTTTTGCCCTTTTAAAATAATGTTTTGTAAAATCTAATAAATTAAATCTTATCTTTACTGAATAACAAGAAGAATAAAGGACTTTATGTGATATAAATTTCTCTATAAAATCCCTGGCAAATTCTATTTCTTTTGGTAAGAGATCTTCTTTTTTTAATTCTTGGAAGGTTTTTTCGTATTTTGAGCAGGTCCACTCTAAATTATAAACATCTGTTCTTCCGGGAAGGCGCGACTCTAAAATGCCCAAAAATCTAACGTTATTTTTCTGACAAAAAGAATAAGCTATTTGCCCAAATAAACCAGCGGGCATCTCACCGATTACAATGTCGGGCTTTTCTTTTTCAAAAATGTAATCAAAAAACTGATAAAGCTGACTTACTATCTTTAAAGATTTTTCATAATCATATCTATAAAGATCAAATCTCTCATTAATAATAAACAATTCTCTCCAACTCAAATCACCAAAGTTTTTTCTGCCACTATTATAATTTTTAATGCACCAATCAACTTTTGAGATGATTTTGGATTTTTTAGGGAAAAACTTACTTCTTTCGTATTCAGCTAATTTGCTGTTGATCGCAACCGCGCACTTATCGCCCTCTTCTATAAGTTGATTCGCTATTTTACCCAAAAATTCAGGTAAGAATTGGGCATTATTTATTAAAAATAGCCACTTCATACTTTTTTATTTTTAATGGAGGGATTAATCAACTCCTTCAAAAAATTAATTTCTTTTTTGCCAACACCTCTGAATAAAAACATTAAGATACTATAAATAAGAACACCCAAAATAATCGACAATGTAACATTAAACAAGGTCTCTGGGTTAAACCATCCTATAAATAAAATCATCAGGGTTGATGCTGTAATGTTTTTAATTATAAAATTCCAATCAATTTTAAATTGAAGCTCTTTAAAAGCGAAGTGTCGTATTAGGATAAAGGCACAAAAATAAGACATAAGGGTAATAATAGCAGCGGCCATAATTCCGAACTTAGGAATAAAAATTATATTTAATCCAAAATTTAGAAAAGCGGCTACCGCCCAAATTGTTGCAATAAGTTTTGTTTTTTTTACAAGAATTAGAATCTGACTGAAAAAACAAATGATACCATATATAAACACACTTATTGCTATAAAAGGGACCACCAAATAGGCATTAGTGGCAATTTCTTTGGTAGAAAAGATTGCAAGCAATTGGCGAGATAAAATAGATAATCCAAAAGCCGCAGGAGTCATTATCAATAGAAAATATTTTAAAGAATAACTCAAATATTTTTTAACTTCGTTAAGATTATTCTCATCAAAGAACTTAGGTAAAACTACTGGTAATACAGACATAACAGGAACAATAAAAAACACTAAAAGCATTCCAAGAGAATAGGCCGGAGCATAATAACCTACAAAAAGGATCCCCAAAGAGAACCCAATAATATATCGGTCAACCGAGGTAATTACCCAATAAGAAATACCGTCGGCTATTGTAGGTAGGCCAAAACGTAAATAATTTCTTATTAATGAAAAATTGGGAATTCTTATACCTATTTTCTTAATAATGTAACCAAATA
>JAHIOM010000005.1 GCA_018895235.1 Patescibacteria group bacterium
CGCCATTTTTATTTTCCCACATTGGACCGTGGGAAGAGTTAGCCACTCGCCAAAATTCATCTACTGTAATATCTATATAATCACAGAAGTCTTTAATATATTTGGAAGCGCATTTTCCATCATATTTTTTAACTAACTCTATTGCTTCTTCTCTCGTAATTTTTCCTTCTCTAATATCATAGCAAGCATGATCAGTGCATTGACCAAAGCCAAATTTAAAATATTTTATCATCTGGTTGACGGGAAGCAAATTACCATCTAATTGAGAATAAAGAACATAGGTCCCTATTTCGTTTGGGTCTGTATCTTTTGGCCTGATAGTCAAACCGTGCCTTATCGAAAATTCGGCATTATGAGGCTGCGACCATTCCTTTGTATAATATTGAAGCCAAACCGCCCTAATTCCTTTTTTCAAAATCGAATCCATGTCAAACCTAAACATGAATAAATCTTCTTTTAAGACATCCTCCTTTATATATCTTTCCCAACCGCTGGATAAAGTATCTTGCTGTAAAACGTTTAAAGCATTTCCGTCGGCTGTTATCGCATTCTTTACCCCCAAGGTTAGTGCAGGATTTTCTCCTTGAATAATCAAAAATATATTAAATTTATCTGCAACTATATAAGCGGAAGCCCATAAAGAAAATTCTGTAACCTTAATAGGGTTTAGACACTCATAAAAATCCTTTTTTATTAATTTTTTCATTATTTTTGGATTCGGCCTTAATAAAATACAATCAAAACCTAGCTGTTTTAAATTCTCAATATTCTTTCTTCCTATTTCTGTTATTCCCTCGGGTTCACTATTTACCAGTAACGGCCTTAAACCAAGTTTATCGCGGGCATATAATGCCTGGAAAGTGCTGTCTTTACCGCCGCTAACCCCAATTACACAGTCATAATTAGAATTATTTTCTTTGACTTTTTGCTTTGCCCAATTAACAATCTCTTTCAATTCTTTTTCTCGAGCTGACCAATCAATTTTTTTCTTCTCTTCCTCATATAAACAGGCTCCACATACGCTCTCTTCATTAAAGTATATTCCTGGCCTTGTGTCTGGTTGAACGCATTTTTTACAATATTTCATATGTTCTTTAATAATTAATTTTTCTTTTCAACTTTTTTTAGAAATTTAGCTGGAGTCCCAACCCAAACTTCGCTTGAAGGAATGTTTTTATTTACAAAGCTATTAGCTCCGACAATAGAATTTTCTCCTACTGTTATGCCTGGCATAATAACAGTCGTGCTACCTATTTTACAATTTCTTTTTAAGAGAATTTTACCTCCTTTTTCATCAATGGAAGAATAACTGATAATAACGCAGTTAAAACCTATTTTTACATTATCTTCTATCTCTACTCCTTCTAAAGCATCTATCGCAGTAAAAGATCCTATTTGTACATTTTCCCCTAATTTAAATTTTTCAGGATATAACACCCTCCAATACCATTGAGTCATTCCTTTATCATTGAATTTTGGTTTTTCCATATGTTGATTATTACCATTCATGTTTTTTAATTTAGTTTAATAATTCCTTAATCCTTTAATAACTCCGTATTTAGAAAATAATTGTTTTTTACCCAGTTCAACAATATTTTTATCTCCTGTAATACTGTTCTTTCTCCGTCTATATACATAAAGAGGCTCTTGGATATAAGCTCCTTTATACTTTCGGGAAACTTTAAATAATAAATCATACTCGGGGAAAATTAAATTTTCGTCGTATCCGTTAAATTCTTCTAATAATTCTTTTTTGTACATAATCCCTCCGGCTATGCTGTTGAAAATATTTTCTTTCAGGGAGATAACTTTATTTTTTTTATTTAATGCAGCTTCTTTATAATCGCAATAAGAAAATTTTACGTTTTTCCCTTTTTTAATGGCGAAATATAATTTTTCTAAGATGTTTCTTTTAAAAGTATCGTCTGAGTCTAAAATTATAATATGGTTTTCTTTAGATTCTTTTACGCCTATATTTAAAGCTTTTATGGGACCTAAATGAGGCTGTTTTATTATCCTTAATTGTTTTTTATAATTTTCTAAAATAGTAAGGGTATTGTCAGAAGAACCATCATCAATAACAACTATTTCGTATAATTTTTTACTCAGTGATTGATCTAGTGCGCTTTGGATAGCGTCTTTAATAAAAGACTCTGAGTTATAGCTTCTTATTATTACGCTTATTTTACACGAACTATTTTTCATAATGTTCTTTTTTTATCGATTCGCCTTTTTTTATATTTTTTAAAGCCCTACATTCATTAATTAATAATTCGTAATATTTTGGCTCTAATCCTCTTTCAATGTTTCCCGGCCTCAAAACAGCTATATTATCTTTTGCAAACAACTCTCCTCTTTTAATTTCTTTTATTGCAAAAACACACCTATAAGTAAAATTTCTTATATAATCTTCTCCTTTATAGATTTTCCTTTCGGAGCTTCCGAGAACAAGGGGGTTTATCTCTATTTTTCTTCCTTTTTTTATTTCTTCTTCTGTTTTTCTTATTACTTTTACCATTAAAGAGAGCTCTTTGGGTTCGATGGCACAGTAATTGTCATTGCCGGACAGATTCCTGTCTAGAGTAATATGCTTTTCGATAACCTTTGCTCCAAGACCAACTGCTGCTCTAGGGGCCGCTATCGGATCTAAACTATGGTCAGAATAACCGATAATAACTTCAGGGAATCTTTTTCTTAGGTCGTCAATAACATTTAAATTC
>JAHIOM010000006.1 GCA_018895235.1 Patescibacteria group bacterium
CACCTCTTTTCCAGAAAATAATGGCTTCGGCTTTTCGCGTTAATGAAGATAAAGTTATTATTACCGGTTCTCCAAGAAATGATATCTTTTTCAATGAGATTAAAAATTCCGATTTGGGCGACGATAAATCCATAATTCAGCGAATAAAAGACTTAAAAAGTAAGGGTAAAAAGATTATATTTTATTTACCCACTTGGCGGGATACTGGGGGTAATCCCTTGACAGACGCAAATTTTGACTTTAACGCATTAAAAAAGTTTTTAAATCTAAATAATGCTATTTTTATAACTAAGTTTCATATACGCACGGATGCAAACGAAAAAGATTGGCAAAAACTAAATTCTGAAGAATTTTTAGTCTTGCCCAGCAATACTGATATTTATCAAATTCTTCCCCAGACCGATATTCTAATCACAGATTATTCTTCAATATTTTTTGATTTCCTTTTAATAGACAGGCCAATAATATTTTTCCCTTATGACTTTCAGAAATATATTACTAAAGATAGAGAATTATATTTTGATTATAATGAATTTACCCCTGGCCCCAAGATTTATAATTTTAATGAACTTTTAAATCAGATAGAGCGCCTTTTAAGGGGAGAAGATAATTATAGCAAGCAAAGAGAAAAAATAAGAAACCTTTGTTTTAGTTACGTTGACGGGAATTCATCAGAAAGAATCTTTAAAACGATTTACAATGAGACACAAATTAAAAAGTAAAAATTTTCCTAAAATATGCGCAATTATTGAAGCAAGAATAGGATCTACAAGATTGCCTGGAAAAGTGTTAATGCCAATTTGTGGTAAACCCATGTTGCAGCATATTATTGAACGTTTAAGATTCTCAAAATTGATAAACCAGATTATTTTAGCGATTCCTGATACAAAAGAAAATGATATTTTAGAAGAATTTGCTTTGAGAAATTCTATCGGGTGTTACCGAGGAAGCGAAAACGAAGTTTTAGCGAGGATTTATTTAGCAGCCAAAGAAAATAATTGCGATGTTATTGTAAGAATTACGGCTGATAATCCCTTAATTGATCCAGAGATAATTGATTTAGCAATTAAAAAATATTTAAGCGCAAGAGCTGACTATAGTAGTACTTTCTATCCCTCTAGGTTTCTACCAATAGGATTAGACGCAGAGGTTTTCAACTTTCATGCATTAGAAATAGCCTATAAAAACGCAAAAAAATCCCACCAAAGAGAACACGTTACGCCTTATTTTTATGAACACCCCGATGTTTTTAAAATTATCAGTATAAAACTTCCTAAACACCTAGAGAATCCTAAATTACGTTTAACCCTTGATACCAAGGAAGACCTTGAGTTAATAACTAAAATCTACGCAAAACTATATAAAACAGGGAGTCTATTCAAAACAAAAGAAATACTCGATTTATTCAAAGTCCAGCCAGAATTAAAAAAAATTAACGCTCATATAATCCAAAAAATAAAGTAAAATATTATGCTAAAAAAACCAGCCATTTTGGGAGGGGAAAAAGTCCGGAATAAACCGTTACCGGCCTTCTTGCCATCAATAGCAAAAGAAGAAATAAATGAGGTTATTGACACCCTAAAATCGGGGTGGATTAGCACGGGACCGAAGGTTCAATTATTTCAGAAAATGATAAAAAGATATGTCGGTTGCAATTATACAGTTGCGTTAAATTCCTGTACGGCCGGGTTACATTTATCTTTATTAGCGGCTGGCGTAGGAAGAGGAGATGAGGTTATCACAACCCCGTTTACTTTTGCCGCTACTGTCAATGTTATTTTACATGTTGGGGCAAAACCAGTTTTTGTTGATATCCAAAAAGATACTTTTAATATTGACCCCAGTTTAATCGAAGGGGCTATTACTAAAAAGACAAAAGCGATAATTCCGGTACACTATGGCGGCCATCCTTGCGATATGGATGAAATTTTAGAAATTGCTAAAAAACATAAATTAGTTGTTATTGAAGATGCGGCTCATGCTATTGGGGCAAAATATAAAAACAGGAATGTCGGCACCATAGGAGATTTTGCCAGTTTTAGTTTCTATGCAACAAAAAATATAACTACTGCCGAGGGGGGGATGGTTTGCGCCAAAGATAAAGAAGCAGCTGAGGAGATAAGAATGATGGGTCTTCATGGTATGGATAGAGATGCCTGGAAAAGACATTCCAAGGGTGGCTACTGGTATTACGAAATAAAATACCCTGGATTTAAATATAATATGACCGACATCCAAGCGTCTTTAGGCATGCATCAGCTTAAAAAACTTAATAAGTTTATTAGTAAAAGAGAAAAGATTTCCCAGTTTTATAATGAGTCATTTAAAGACCTGCCAGAAATTACTGTTCCTACAACTAGAAAATATGTAAAACACGCACGTCACCTTTATTCAATTTTATTAGACATAGATAGATTAAAAATAGACCGCAGCGGTTTCTTTAAGGCGCTTGACGCAGAGAATATCGGTACCAGTGTTCATTTTATTCCTGTTCATCTTCATCCCTATTATAGGGACAAATTCAATTTTAAGAGAGGCGATTTTCCGAATGCTGAATATATTTTTGATAGAATCATTTCTTTGCCAATCCACCCCACTATGACGAAAAAAGACGCAGAAGATGTTGTAAAAGCAGTGAGAAAAATTACTCTTTACTATAGAAAATAAAAATTACTAAAGCAATTTATATATGGTTACAAAAAATCAGGAAAAAGAGCTTATCATAGGAAAAACAAAAGTAGGTGGTAAAAATCCTTGTTTTATTGTTGCTGAAATAGGAATTAATTTTAATGGTAAATATGAAAATGCTATTAATCTAATAGACGCCGCTGCAAAAGCCGGTTGTAATGCTGTAAAGTTTCAGCTTTTCAAAGCAAAAAAAATGTATACTGAGAAAGCAGGGGATTATTTTAGAACTAACAGTAAGAAGGAGAATATATTCAGATTGGTCAAAAAGGCGGAGCTGCCGGAAAATTGGATACCTAAATTAAAAAAACATGCCAATAGTAATGGTTTGGAATTTTTTTCGACAGCTTGCGACGAAGAAAGCGCCGATGTATTAGAAAAAAACAATATTTCTGCCTACAAAATAGCATCTTATGAAATTACGCACGTTCCTTTATTGAAGCACATTGCCAAAAAGGGAAAGCCAATAATATTTTCTTCGGCTGGAGCAACTATCAAAGAAATAAAAGATGCTTTGAAAATTTTAAAAGAGGAAAAAAATAACGAAATTGTTCTTATGCACTGTATAGGAAAATATCCCACTCCTTTAAAAGACCTGAATTTAAATGTTATTGACGACCTAAGAAAAAGATTCCCCGAAGTTATTATCGGTTATTCTGACCATAGTTTA
>JAHIOM010000007.1 GCA_018895235.1 Patescibacteria group bacterium
CTTTTCTGTGCTAACACCTTAATACCCCTCAATGATCTTGGGTGGGGGTAATTTTTTAATTCGGACTTATAACATTCCATCGCCTTTAATTTATCTCCCAAAGAGTCGAAAATATCCTCGTAGAAGTTAGGTATGAAAACATCTTCTATCCTCTGGGCTGGCTTTGCCCATTCTGTTTCAGATAAAACTTCATAGTAATAAACTTTTTTTGTAGACAGTTTTGGTTTAGGCCTTACCGCCACCAAAGCAGCTTCGGAAACTAATTTGTGGTCTTTATTAATGTCTCCGTAAAAAGGAATAAAAAGAATATCCGAATTAATCTCTTGAACGCATTTTGATATTAAATCGTTAAGTTGTTTTTGGGGAATGGTGTCCAGTTTTACGGTTGGTAAATCCAAAAATATAATTTTTTTAATACCAAGGTTTTTTGTCGCACAACTTATTTCTTTTTTCCTATTTTTTATAAAATCTTCGCTCCAATCCGGAGTATAAGCACAAGTAACAATGCACAAAAAAACATCATCCCCTCTTTTTGTATATTTTTTTATTGTTCCCCCACAACCCAATACCTCGTCATCGGGATGCGGAGCAATAACTAAAATTTTCATGATTACGAAGGTTATTATATTTAATCTTTACCATAAACCCCCTTTCTCGACAAGATAACTCCAATTATTAAAAAAAGTATTTTAAAATCAAGCCGCAAAGACCAATTTTTAATATACCAAACATCGTACTCAAATCTTTTTTCCCAAGGGACTAAGGCTCTTCCCTTAATATCAACTAAACTAACCATCCCAGGTTTTATGGTTAATACTTTTTTTTGAAAATCATTATATTTCTCAACGTGATATTCGGGTAAAGGTCTGGGTCCGACCAAACTCATCTCTCCTATTAATACATTGATTAATTGGGGAAATTCATCTAAGGTCCAACTCCTTAAAAATTTACCGATTTTGGTAATTCGGAAATCATCTTTGGAAATTTCGTGCTTTGTTTCTATTTTTTCGGCATTTTCAATCATTGTCCTAAATTTCCATATTATAAAAACCTTTCCGTCCCTGCCTACTCTTTTTTGTTTAAAGAAAACTGGTCCTTTTGAATCTAATTTTATTAAAACAGCTGTAAAAACAAAAAACGGGCTTAGCAAAATTAATCCAAAAAATGATACCAAAAAATCAATATTTTTTTTAATGCTTTTTTGAATGGGTTTATTTTCTTTCATTTATTTTTTCTTCCCTCAATATAAAAACCGGGGGAAAGAAATACAAATATTGGGAAAAATAAAAAATTGAAAATTTTGTACAACTTTGTTTTTACAAGAAAATTAATCAAAAAGTTGAATCTTTTAAGAAAAGAATATATTCCCTTAAGGGAATAAACATTGAGTCCCTCTTTCTCCATCATTTTTTTAAAATCAAAGGGGTTGTAAAAAATATAATCCGGATTATCTTTTTTCCCCTTAAACGACAACAGGAAAAGGGTGTTAAGGGTTCTAATTATCAGAATTCCGCTTTTTTTCAAAACCCTAGTCATTTCCGCTATCGCTTTATCTGGATCTGCGACTGTTTGGAATACCCCGAGGCAGATGATTATGTCAAAACTTTCATTTGAAAAGGGCAATTCATATATAGATGAGTGTTGGAAATCAATTCCGGGGTTTTCTATCTTAGCAAACTTGATGGCTTCTGAAGAAAAATCCACACCGTATATTTTAAAACCGTACTTCAAGAGTTCTTTGCTTATAAGACCGGCTCCGCAGCCGACATCGAGCAGGGTGGTTTTTGAGTTATCTTTCTTAATGTGGGAAGAAAAATATTCTAAAAAGTATTTGAGATGGTTTTTCCAGTTCTTTTCAACTATATATTTCGCTTCCTCCCCATAGGTAAGAAAAAGATCATTATTATATTTTTTTGATTTTAGTTCTATGTCATTTTTCATCTTTAAAACAATAATGTTATTTCAGCTTTTCTTTGATAAGCCGCTGATATTCTGTTCCTAAAATATCAAAAATCAATTTTTCATTAAATTCTTTTAAAATTTTCTCTCTGCCTGACACACCCATTTCTTTTGCTTTTTCCGGATTATTAAATAAAAATAAGATAGCTTCAGTTAGTTTTTTTACGTTTTTGACGGGAATCAAAATGCCTGTTTTACCGTCTTCAACGGCTTCCGGGCATCCCCCGGTATTACTGGCTATCACCGGTTTTCCCGTTGCAGATGCTTCTAAAATTGAGGCTCCAACTCCTTCTCTATGAGTAGGTAAAACAAATATATCCATTAATGGATATATTTCATCAATATCAGATCTTTCTCCTAAAAACATGACGTTTTTTTGTATATTATATTTTTTAACAATTGCAGACTTTATTGCGTCTTTTTTCTCGGGTTCTTCGGGACCAATTGATAAAAGTAAAGTGTTGGGAAATTTATCAAGAATATTTTTAAATGATTCAAAAAGCTCTAAATATCCTTTTTCTTCAACTAACCTTGCCACAATCCCAATGATTCTTTTCTTGGAATCGATTCCAAGTTGCTTTTTTTTATTCAAAATAAACTCTTCAGAAAACCTTTGGGAATTAAATCTTTCAGTATCGATATCCCTGCCTAAATATTTTAACAAATTAGGCTTACAAATTTTTTCTTCCGTTGCCCTTTGGATTACTGCCTTACTTACAGAAAAAATAACATCTGAGTATTTAGTTACAAATCTTTGCAAAAAGATAAATATTTTTTTTTGAAGCCAAGAAACATCCGTGGAAAGATCAAATCCATGTAAAGTATCAATAATAATAGGGACGCCAGCTAATTTAGCGGCTAACTGGCCGTATATTTCCGGTTTGGGGGTATGAGTATGAACAATATCAAACCTTTCTTTTCTAAAATAAGAAAGCAATTGAAAAAAAGCAGTCATGTCGGAACGAGGAGAAAATGATCTCCTTTTAAACCTTATGGTTTTTACTTTAATGCCTTGCTGCCTAATATCTTTTATCCATTTCCCGGGAGAACAAACAGCCGAGACATTATATCCTTGTTCTTGCAAAAATTTTAGCTGATTAAAAAGCATAAACTTCAAGGTAATATCAACACTTACTACGCAACAAATTTTAATTTTTGGGGAAGATGATAAATCCATAATAATTATTTTTTCTACGATAAAATATTTATCGATTAGTTTGAAAATTTCTCTTGTAGTAAATTCTTTAATATGTTCTTATCCAAAATGACTCTCTGCAAATATCACCCTAATATGATATAAAATATTTAAATCGGGCGTGACTCTTAATATTTTTTAAATCTAAAAACGTTTCTAAAATTAAAATAAAAGTTTTTAAAATCTACTGGTTTTACTATTATTATTTTCCAAAAAGAGTACCCCGAGTTTTTCGCAAAAATTAAAATAGAAAGAATAGCAGCGATAAAATAAGAGATGGATATTGAAATCGAAGCTCCATTCATTCCTATGGTAGGGATTGGAATTAAAACTAAACTTAAAACCACATTAATGGTTAAAGTAATGGCTAAAATAATGGTTGTAATATACGGCTTACCCTTGGCAAAAAAATTATTAAAAAAGATGCTGGCAAAACTCATGAAAATAAATCCAGGTAAAACCCACAACATGGGGAGAAAGGCAAGATAGAATCCTTTTCCAAAGAATAAGATAATAAACTGTTTCCCGACTAAAGTTAAAAATAGAGCGACTAAAAATCCTAAAATAAGAATCTGACGCCCGATTTCTGGGGTTCTTCTATCAACTTCTTTCTCATCAGAAATACTCCACTTGGAATAAAGAATTTGTTGAAAAGAAAAGGGAATAAAAAGTAAAATTGCAGCAATGTTGTAAGCAACCGAATAATAACCAACCCCAGCTATACCCAGAGAAACGTTAATAATAAAAGCACTTAGCATAAAACTTATTTTTGCTCCACTAAAAATATCTCCCAAATAAGAGCTAACACCAAATTTAATCTCCTCATAAAATAGGCGTACGTTAAAAACAAAACTTGGAAGGAAAAGTTTAAATATATATAAAAGAATAAAAAGTAAAGTAACAACATAACTAATTACTACCGCCCAAATAGCTCCTTTAATACCAAACCCTAAAACAATAACCATAACTATGGTTCCCAATAAAATTAAAAAATCACAAAGAATTGAAAGAAGTGTCCATTTAGATATTTGAAATTTTGCTAAAAAAAACGGCAATAAATAATTATGCAAAAGGGTGAGGGGAATAGCCAAAAATACTAGGAAAATATAATTAATTGAAAGGCCAGAAAATAAATAAGGAAAAGTTAAAAAAATTAAAAAGAACACGCCGGCCAAAATTATCCCCCATAATATTCCGAAAATCAAAATATTAGAGAGCAATTGGATAGGATTTTTCTTCTGCTTATTTATTAGATAAATAGAAGCATTCCCAACCCCAAAATTACCCAAGAATATAAAAGTACCAACAGTTGCTAAAAATAAATTATACACACCTAGTGCTTCCGGACCAACTTTTCGGCTTAAAATAATTTGGACTACAAAAGCCAAAAAAGTAATAATTACTTTTGAATAAAAAATAGTAAAACTGTTTTTGGCAAGACTCATTTTAATTATATTATTTTTATTTCTATTTTTAATTGTTGTCCATAAATTGACGGTGCCAAAGTTCAAAATTTAAAATCAACCAAAACTGAAAATCAAACGGTTGGTTTCCTTGCTGGTATTTTTTATAAAGTTTTTCAATATATGAAAAATTAAAATATCCTCTTGACTTGGTTTTTCTGTCAAAAATTATCTCAAATAAATAATTTTTTAATTTACCTCTAAACCAGATGTTGGTAGGAACGGCAAGACCATGCTTTTTTTTATTCAAAACCTGGTTCGGCAAAAAATCTTTCATCGCTTCTTTAAGAATGTATTTGGTTTTAACACCCCTTATTTTATATTTCGCGGGAATTGAGTTGGCAAATTCAACCAAATGATGATTCAAAATGGGCGATCTCGTTTCTAAGCCAAACGCCATACTCGCCTTATCAACCTTTTCTAGGTAGCAATCGGGCAACCAAATTTTTTGATCCAAATACATAATTTTATCAAGCAAATTTTCTGCTTGATAGCGAGAAAAATATTTTTTATACTCCTTAAGAGGGTTTTCTCTTGTGCCCAATAATTCGGGTTTAAAAAGATCTCTAACCATCTCTTTGGAAAAAAAAGATAGCCAATTGGTGTATCTTGATAAGTCGTCTTTTATCGATATAGTTTCAATAAATTTTTTTGTCCTGCGCAATCCCGGTAATAATCCAACGGTTTTTGAAAGTATATTATTTTTAAAGAGCCAGTTTAAAATTAGCAGCTTAGAACGATTGCTTTCAATAATATAGCGGCGATATCCTCCAAAAATTTCATCACCCCCTTCGCCGGTAAGGACAACTGTTACATATTTTTTTGCGAATTGGCTCAGGTAAAAAACCGGGAAAGCAGCGGCGTCACCAAAGGGTTCATCGTAGTGATAAACAAGTTTATTTAAGATGTTTATCAAATCTAGCTCCTTCAGAAATAATTCGTGGTGTTCGGTCTTAAAATGATTTGCTACAATTTTAGCATCGGCCAGTTCGTTAAATTCCGTGCCGGCAACGTCAAAACCGACTGAAAAAGTCCGCAACGGAGAAACTCCATTTTTTGCCATCATTGCAACTACTAAGCTTGAATCGATTCCTCCACTTAAAAAAGCACCTAAGGGAACATCTGATATTAATTCTCCCTTGACTGCTTCTTCAAAAAGTTCCCTTATCGTCTGCTGGTAATAATCTTTGCCCTTATCTTCTTTTTTGTCAGGTATATTTGGATCCCAATATTCTTTAATTTCAATCTGTCCGTTTTTAAAAATGAGATAGTGCCCCGGTAAAAGTTTTTTTATCCCTTGATAAATGGTATCCGGAGCGATAGAATGACCAAAAGTAAAATAATTTACTAACCCCTGATTGTCTATTTTCCGGGGAATACTATGATCTTCTAGAATGGCTTTTATTTCCGAAGCGAAAACAAATTTTTCTTGATCAAAATAGTAATATAAAGGTTTTTCTCCTAATCTATCTCTAGCCAATAAAAATTGCTGTTTTTTTTTGTCCCAAATAGCGAAAGCGAACATCCCATTAAATTTCGCGAGGCAATTTATCCCCCATTCTTCGTAACTATACAAAATTACCTCTGTGTCGGTTTTTGATTTAAATTTATGGCCTAAATTTTCTAACTCTTTTTTTATCACTTGAAAGTTATATATTTCTCCATTAAAAATAATCTGCAATGTGCCATCTTTATTAACCATTGGTTGATGACCGGCAGCTGAAATATCTATAATGGACAAACGCTGATGTCCCAGACCTACATTGTCACTAATATAAATACCTGCGTCGTCTGGACCACGATGTTTTAAAATAGCGGTCATCTTTTTTAATAAGATGGGGTCAATCGGTTCTTTTCTTAAATTATAAATTCCGACTATGCCACACATAATTATTTTTTTATCTATAAGCCACTATTTAGTCCCGAAAACATGCCAACCGCCGTTTTCTAATATTTTTATATTCTTTAAATTTGCTCTTTGATACCAGTCCGTAATCTCTTCCTTTGAATATCTATTTTCTATGGGCGCAGAAAAACTGTCAAATATATCGTTTAATAAAACTCTGAATGGATAGTTTGCGTACGCCATTAGGGGCCAATTAGATTTATCCTTTTTCGAAAAAACCCTATACGGAAGAACGAAAGTACAATAAGATAAAATAGTAATAGGATAACAAAGAACATAAAGTAATTCATGGGGAATTTTTATTGTTATCCGGCGGAAAAAGTTCATAAGGGCTGAAAGATAAAAATTAAACGTGCCATTGGAAAAATTATGGTAAACATAGATTAAAATTCCGGCCCCATTTTTTAATAGACCTACTAATTTCGAAAAACCCTCTTCGGGGGTTGGTAGGTGATGTAAAACCCCTAAACTAAAAATGAAATCAAAAGAATTTGCCCTGAACGGCAGATTATAAATATCTGCTTGAATAAAATAAACATTCTCAGTATTCCTATTATTATAAAGAGCAACATCTATTGCCGTTCCTAAGTCAACTGCTATCACTTCTTTAGCAATTTTAGCTGCATAAAAAATATGTCTGCCCTTACCACAACCGGCATCTAAAATTGTCTTTCCTTCTAATAAATCAAGTTTTGGTAAGGGTGCAAAATAAAGTTTAAAGTTTTTTTCCCATTCTTTTATCATTTCGGGAAATTTTTCCCATTCATATCCAAAACTTTCTGAAGTTTTTTTCTTCTTAAGGTCTTCTCCTTTTATTTCCTTGCTTATTTTTTCTTGTGGCAAAAGGTTTTTATATTCTTTAAAGAAATCCGGAAATCGTTCATAGACAACCACTCTTAAGGATCCGATTAATATCCGGGGAATATTTTTAATGATTGGAAAAAATTGACCGCAAGAGCACAAAAGTACACCCGCTTCTATTTCTTCCCGATTCTCCTTAAAAGTCTTGAGTGTAAGTTTATTTTTACATACCGGACAAACTATAAGCTCTAATAACTTTTTTTTCATCGCAATGGTCTTTTTTTATATTTTAGGATTAAATCAATCGCCGAGCTATTAAAATATTTTTTGAGGATTTCCGCATTCGGAGCAATACAATGACCGCCTATAATATCTTTTGGCGGATAAAGAACGGGCCTTACCACATTATTCATTCCAAGCTTTGCATATCCAAAATTGTATGTTCTATTAAAATCGGCTACGGCCTTTTCAAAATCAACATTAAATTTATCGCATATTTTTTTCATTTCTCCGTGCCAGGCGATAACTACTCCATAGTATGTGGTATCTAAAATTTTCCCCACTTCGGTTGTCATAGACGGCATAAATAATCTTGTTTTGATATTTAAACCTCTTAAATGTTTTTCTGCCAACTTTCCTGCTTTTTTATTATCGGCACCAATGTATTTAATAAAGGTTTTAATACCCTTATAAAGACCGGGGTGCACACCCCTAATTGGGCTATGAACCACCATACCGTTAAATTTTTGGGCTAATTTTTTAGTTGTTCCGGGCGCCACAGTAGAATGGATGATGGTCAGTTTTGGTTTTATATTTTTGATTTCTTTTTTTACTATATTTACAAATTTTTCTGACCAGGGAATACAAACATTTAAAATCCCGACCCCAGATAAACCATCGTTTCTTTTCAGATCTTTTATTTTGGGTTCTTGGTAAAATTTGGCTATCGCTCGGCCGATTTCGCCATAGCCCAATATACCGATTTTTTGATTATTGTTTTCCATATTTTTTTTGAAACCATTGTTTTGTTAATTCTATTCCATCTTTGAAATCAATTTTTGGTTCCCAACCAAAAAGATTTTTTGCTAAAGTGATATCTGCTTGAGTATGCCGAACATCTCCGATTCTGGGGGGCAAATACTTTACTTCTCCGCCGATTAATTTGCTTAAATAATTGATTGAATGAGATTTATTGCTACCGATATTAATTATCTCTCCTCCCCCTACTTTGTCGCTTTCCATAGCTTTAATATTAGCTTCTATAATATCGTCAATATAGCAGAAACCTCTGGTTTGCTCACCATCATCATAAATCGTTAAAGGTTTATTTTGGGATCTCAGTCTCAAAAATTTGCCAAGAACCAAACTATAATCAGAATCAAAATCAATCCTTGGACCATAAACGTTAAAATACCTCAAACAAACTATTGGAACTTTATAAAGACGGACGAAAAGCTTTGCAAACTGCTCGCCAGCTAATTTTTGCAAAGCATAAGGGCTAAGAGGGTTGGGCACCATACTTTCTTTCAGCGGCAGTTTTTCTTGATCTCCGTAAACAGAAGAAGAAGAAGCAAAAACAATTCTTTTAACTCCCGCGTCAATTGCCGCCTTAAAGACGTTGATTGTGCCCAAAATGTTTACGCGAGACGTGCCAACAGGATCTTCAACAGATATCGGCACCCTGGGAATAGCGGCTAAATGAAAAATATAATCAATATCCCCAAAAAGGGATTGAATTTTCTCAAAATCACAGATATCTAATTGGTAAAAATCCGCCTTAGGGTTTAAGTTCTCTTTTTTCCCGGTTGATAGATTATCAATCACCACTACCTTATGATTTTGCTCTATTAATTTATCAACTAAGTGACCGCCTATAAATCCGGCGCCACCCGTAATTAAACATTTCATATATTTAAAAATGGAATTTTAATATATTTTAATCTTTTAAAACCAAAGGGTGCTAGGCAGAAAAGAGATATAAAAGCCGGGATTCTGAGTCTAGTCACTATGCCATAATTGCTTAAGAAAAGGGAAAGCGTTCCCAGCACTAATAAACTGAAAATAAGCAAAGTAAAAGTATGTGGTCTTGTGGGTTTTTTTATTCCTTTTATCGCAAAAAAGAGCGCAAAATACCAAAGAATTAATTCGGGTAGAATAAAAAGATGCTTCAAATACCTCAACTGCCAAGGGAAGGGACCCAACGAAGCATAAATAAAAGATACGAAAGAATTTTTTATAAATGTAAATGGATTTTCAAAACCTGTTTTTACCATTACCGCAGAGCCCCTGCCTCTTTTGGTGGTGGGTTTATCGGTGGGCGCAGAAGGTTCGGAAACAGAGGATTCGGATACGAGGGGTTCGGAAACAGAGGATTCGGATACGAGGGGCTCGGATACAACGGGTTCATCATATACGGGAAATCCGGTAATCGGAGAAATTTTAGGATTAGGAATAGAAACAAGCTCTCTATAATAATTAATCATTTCGCGATTAAGAAAGAACTTCATAAAATTAATCCCATAATATCCCGCACCCACCCCTTGTCCTCCCGATATATTAAATAAAAAACCTAAAAGAAATATCATCACCAATCCGTAAATTAATCTTCTTTTTATTTTTATACCAGAAAAAATAAACCAGCAAATGATAAAGGTTAAAATGAGAGCACAGCTAACATAAATACGAACATTAGTTATAGCGATTAAAGATATATATAAAGTTAGAAATTTAATCCAAGAAAACTTTTTAAGCACTTTTAAAATTAAAAATAATGTAATCGAAAACAATAAAACAGCAAAAGCATCTTTCCCCAACAAACTTCCAAAAAAAAGTAAACTCGGATAAATACTTACCATTAGCCCCGCAAAAAAACCTTCTTTTTTCGATCCGCCCATTTCCAAAACTATTAAATAAACGAAAATAACCAAAAGGGCAACTAGCCAGGCATTAAACATTTGACCAATAAGTGGTTCAGGCAATATTAGAGCATAAATATATGCGATTACTACCGTGTAAAAAGTTTCATAACCAATTCCTTGTAAAGAAAAGTCCCCATGGTGAACCCTTTGGACTATATCCCGAGCTAAAGAGTCATATTCTGTGTAATCTCCAAAGCCTCCGCTAAAAGGCTGAAAATGGGCATAATAAACAAACAGAACCGCTCCAAGATAAACTGAAAGAGCAATTAGAAAAAGCGCAAATATTGTTTTGGTCCTGAAGCCTATTTTTTTAAAAACCAGGAAAGTAATGCCGGTTAAAAGGGCAATAAAAATAATCCCTACAGCCAAAGTTCTGTCGAAAAGGCCGATAATCGCTGCCGATAAAAGAATCGCTATAGTTATTAAAAATATTTTTTCTTTAAGATTAGACTCCATGTTTTTAAACATAAAAATATTTTACTTTTGAGCAACGGCAATTAAATGAACGGCGAAGGACCGAAAAGCGGAAATATCGCTTAATTGCGGGTCAATCGGTTCTAAGATTTTTGCGCATATTTTTCCAAGTGGTCGACTAATTCTATATATAATCATTAAGGGAGCAATTGTGGCGCCATGCATTTGAATTTTAGAAAAACCAGCGCAAATAAGTTTTTTTTCTAATCTTTGGGGTGTTTCAAATTCAGTATAACATCTTAAGGGCTTGCCAAACCAACGCTCCTTTAGTTGACGAATAGCCACCAAGATATTAAAACCATCCAAGGCATAAAAATTAAGAAATGTCCCAAAAAACAACCCACCCGGCTTAAGCACTCTAAGAATTTCTTTAAAACCACAAAGATTATCTTCGTTATTCAAATATCTAAAAACCTCTATCGCAAAAATAAAATCAAAAGAATTGTCTTTAAATGGTAAATTAAGAACAGACCCGTTTACAACCGTTCCTTTGGGCAATTTAGACTCTGCATGCTTGCGCATTTTTTCGGAGGGCTCAATCCCAGTTACATCAAATCCGTAATTAATAAGCTGTTCAAGATAGTGGCCCGTACCGCAGCCAATATCAAGTATTTTAGCTCCTTTTGGAAGTTTTAAAACTTCTTTAAATAGATAATTATTAATTTGTTTCCGGCCATAGGAAAAAGAGGATGAAAAATGATCATGTGTTTTATCATACTGGGTGGCAAACCAATCTGCTGTTTCGTCATGAATTAAAATTGCTTTGTTCCTGGCCCAATTTTGATTTTTTTCCTTCATATATTGCTTATTAATTGCTTATTAATTCTCGCATATTTAAACTTTTCATCCCATATTTTTTCTGAAGATCCAGAAAATGGTCTAATATCTTTTTTAAAAACGAGAGATTTTTTTCTATTTCATCTCCCTCTCCGAAATTGCGAGGATGCCACCAAAGATGATAAATCAGATTATTTTTAGCCGCATAATCCAAATCAGACAATATTCGATGAAGCCGCAACAATTCCAGAAATTTCAAAGCCGGCCAATAAGGACGAAGAAAGCGGCTTGAAGGAATATTAATAGGAGGGTTGCGCGAAACGTCGTTTAAAGAATACGCATTATGACCGCTAATATTAAAATAAACATCGACTAAACGCAATATTCTTCTTATTAATGATTCTTCTCCCATACTTCTGGTTTTATAAAGCCAAGACGATTCATTCCCTCGGTAGGCTTTTAGCCCCATTTCTTTGCAAATAGGCAGATACTGGTCATTTATTTGGTTATAAGGAAAAATTATGCTTTCAATATTTATATTATATTTCTTAGCAACCTCTACGGCTGATTTCAAATCATATCTGAATTCTTCTTTATTTTGCCCCGGTTCTAAGCAACAATAATGAGAAAAAGTATGGGTTGCGATTTCCTGATTAGGGTAAGATGCAATTAATTTTATTAGAGAATCAGCATAATGAAAGGGGTCTTCTTTCTCGTTTGCTCCGATATTGTTAATGCTCTGGTACGGCGATAACTTTGGGTTAAAATAAGCAGGACATACTGCTGGCAATTCCCTTATTAAATCGTTCTTATTCTCAAAAAAAAGAAGCCCAACAGTTGCCCAGGTGGCATGAATTTTATATTCATCAAATAATTTCAGGAGAGACGGAATTATAGAACGCACCGCTAAAAGATTATTTCTACAATCATTCAATTGATATTTATGTCTCATTCCCCAATAAAGTTCAAAGTCTAAAGAAATAATTAAAGCGCCTTTTGACATAAAGTTTTAAAAAGGAGCTTAGCTTCTTTTATCATAAAAAATAATCATTAAAATCATCAACTGGTTTTATTGACTTTCCCGAACCTTTTATTATTTTCTCTGCCCAAGAATTAAACGGACTATATAAACATTTAACTTCTGAACAGATATTTCTTGCATTAAACTTTTTCAACACCCTTAATCTTTCTTCGTTTAGTTCTTTGTAATATTTTTTGTCTAATTTCTTGTTAGCATCTATAATTTTTGCATTGTCAAATCCTCGCCACAGAGAACACTGAAAGATACCGTCTGGAGTAACTACTAATCTAAAAAATTGTACGTGACAAATCTTTGATTGGTTTTTCATTGATTTTTCTAATTCCTTGTCATAAAAAACTCTTAAATTAACACTACCAATAACCTTGAAACTATTCGTCTCATATTTTCTGGATTTTTTAATTTCCTCTGCTATCTCTTTTAAGTTTTTGCTACTTATTTTAGTGACCCTCGTTCCTTCTGGATCTATAAATGGTTTTATAGAAATATAACTGAAACCGTTTTCTTTAGCTAACTTTGCAGCTAAAGAAATCTCTTTAATATTATTTAAAAGTTTTATCTTTTTTACATATTTATCGTCACTAATCACAAGAAAAGAATACCCTATTTGAAGTTGGCTATTTTTTTTTCTTAAAGATTTTGCTCCAACTAAAACATCTTCCAGTGTTATTTTAACTAGAGGACTATGAAGTCTTTGGAAAGATTCATTTTCCCCCGCGTCTATTGAAAATCTAACCCAGTCTTTGCGCCCCAATAATTTAACAATTTTTTCAATCCTATCTATTCTAGCGCCATTAGAAACAATACCTAATTGCAAACCTAATTTTTTAATAAATTTAACGACATCTTCAAAATACGGATAAAGCGTTGGCTCGCCTCCTCCGATTAGAATAACTGATTTCAGCCCGTTTTTACTCCAATTTTTTATTAGTCCTTTTATATAATCTATTTTTAACAGCTTTCCTGTATTAATTATGTGCTCGTCAATACAATGGGCACAATTGAAGTTACAGCCGGTTGTCAAATCAACATTTATAGAAATCGGGGCAAACATATTACCTTGTAATTGCTTCCCGACGGCCATATTTTTAATATAGTGGTCCAAATGAGAAAAAACAGATTTTTGAAGCAATTTTTTAGAAAATTTATGAATTTGATATTTATCCATAGTTTTAGTTAAGGAGTTAAGTTCCTTAAATAGTCTTTAATTCCTTTTTTAATATCATACGTAGGAACGTATTTTAAAATTTTGTTTGTTTCTGTTAAATCAGCTTCAGTATATTCCTGATAATTCTTAAAGGGATTATCAATATATTCTGGCTCAAGATTTGTACCAAGCATTTCGTTTAAAATCTTAATTATCTCATTAAAGCTAACTGCCTTGCCAAAGCCAACATTAAAGATACCACTCTTTGGGCATTCTATGGCTAATAAATTTGCCTTAACGACGTCTTTGATATAAACATGGTCTCGTTTCTGTTCTCCATACTTAAAAACTCTCGGTCTTTTCCCTTCTTTCATTTGCGAATAAAGCTGCCAGATTATACTCGCATTTTTTCCTTTATATCCTTCTTTCGGACCATAAACATTAAAACAACGAAGTCCGATAATAGGAAGTGTGTCAAAGTATTTTCTGGCAATATTATCTATAACTAATTTAGAAGCAGCATATATATTAGTGGGAATCTCATTCTCTCCGACCTTCATTGGATTCTTAGAAGGGCCATATACTGAGGCTGAAGAAGCATATATTAATTTTGCCTTAGACTTAATGGCAAATCTAAGCACTTTTTTAAATCCTTCAGTATTATTAGACATCATTTTATTCAAATCAGTAAGTGTAGTGTCCGTAATAGCGGCGTAGTGAAAAATAACATCGATTTTATCAAAATATTGACTAAGATTAAGTTTAGAGATATCAGCAGAAATAATTTTTCCTTTGAACTCTGTTAGATTATTAGAATTGGCAGAAGAAAAATTATTGATAACAAAATAATCATTATCTGGATATTTTTTTTGAAGCGTAAGGGCTAAATTTGAGCCAATAAAACCAGCTCCTCCAGTAATTAATATTTTTTTATGTTTCATTTCTTTTAATAATTTTAATTGCTTGTAAAAGATTTTTAACGTAATAATTTGGTTCGAGTTTTATTTCTTTTGGCATTCTTTTGCCAATTTTGATTGTCTTGATATTTGCTTCACGACCAGCAATTACATCTTTATTATCATCGCCGATAAACCAACTTCTTCTTAGATTTATGTCAAAATCTGCAACAGCTCGTAAAAACATTCCTATTTTCGGCTTTCGGCAAGAGCAATTTTCTTCCGGCCGATGGGGACAATAATAAATTTTATCGATTCTAACGCCTGCTTTTTTTAGTTTTTTTAACATCCACTGATGGATTTTTTCTAAATCTCTTTTTTTAAAATATCCTCTGTCAATCCCTGCCTGGTTAGTAACAATAATAATTTTGTAATCTGTTTTTGATAATCTTTTAAGTGCTGATACGGCCCCTGACGCAAATTTAAATTGACTGATTTTGCGAACGCATCCTGGTTGATTAATATTTATGGTTCCATCGCGGTCTAAAAACACTGCTTTTATTTCTGGTTTATGCCAAGTTTCTAAGATTTTTTTAATCAGCTTGCTTGTTGAAAGCCCTGTCTGCCATTTTAAAATATGCATTCTACCGCCGTTCTTTTCTACTACATTCCTCTCAACGCAGTTTTTACCCCAATCTGGTCCATTGCAATAAATATTTGGTTTAATCTTTTTTAAAATATTTTTGGGATTGATTTGGTCAAAAATAGTAATGTAATCAACACATTCTAAGGCAGACAAAATTTCTGCTCTTTCTGTTTGGGAAACAATTGGTTTATTGGGTCCCTTATAACTACGAACTGATTTATCGCTATTTAACAACAAAACTAAAAAATCTCCTTGATTTCTAGCTTCTTTAAGTGATTGAATGTGCCCTGCATGAAGAATATCAAAACTACCATTGTAAGCAACTATTTTTTTGCCTTGTTTTTTAAGTTTTTCTACAATCTGAATAATTTGCTTTTTGGATTTTATTTTTACTGATTTTTTTTTATTCATTTTTTAAAGAATCTTTTAACTCTTTTTGGTTAACGGTAGCAACTCCTAATTTACCCACTACAATACCAGCGGCGTGGTTTGAAATTATGGCAGCTTCTTTTAAGCTAGATCCAGTGGCTAGGGCTAGTGCAAGGATGGCTACTACCGTATCTCCGGCGCCGGCAACATCAAAAACTTCGCGTGCTTTAGTAGAAAAATGCTGGATTCTATTCTTTTCAAAAAGTGTCATACCCTCAGCGCCTTGAGTAATTAAAATATCACAGTTTAACTTCTTTTGGATTATTCTCCCGGCCTCTCTCAGGTTATTCGTCCCTGCTATCTCTACTGCCTCTTTATGGTTTGGAGTCAAAAGAGTAATGTTTTTAAAAAAAATGGCGTTTTTCGGCCTCGCATCTCCTATTGTTGGTATTTTGTGTTTTTTTGCCAATTTCATTATTTTTTGGACTAATTCTTTATTAAGTAATCCTTTATCATAATCGGAAATTACCAAAGCCTGCCATTGCTTAATATTTAAATTAATAAAATTTATTATTTTTCTTTCGATCTTGGCATTAATGCAACCGTTATCTTCTTTATCTATTCGAACCATCTGTTGCCCCCTGGCTACAACCCTAATTTTTTGAGTGGTAGGTTTTAGAGAATCTCTTATGACACCGCTGGTTTTAATTCCTCTTTTTTGGAACTCACGAAACAAAAAATCCCCGGCCTGATCACATCCTACCAAACCAACGATAAAGGTTTCTCCTTTTAGAGCCGCGATATTGGCCGCTGTGTTACCTGCGCCGCCTGGAGAAAAACTTTCTTTTTCGACTAATACAACTGGAATGGGAGCCTCGGGCGAGATTCTTTCAACATCTCCCCACATAAAATGATCTAACATTAAATCTCCAATCACTCCGATTTTCTTACCCGAAAAATTATTTACTATTTTTATTAATTTATCTGTTTTCATTTTAAA
>JAHIOM010000008.1 GCA_018895235.1 Patescibacteria group bacterium
ACCAATATCGAAAGAGAACACTTAGATTATTATAAAAACCTG
The DNA here is from genome assembly GCA_018895235.1 of Patescibacteria group bacterium. Classification (GTDB taxonomy): domain Bacteria; phylum Patescibacteriota; class Minisyncoccia; order Minisyncoccales; family Staskawiczbacteraceae; genus JAHIOM01. The sequence continues at coordinate 43 of JAHIOM010000008.1, forward strand.
AATCATATTTTGAAAACTTTTAAAGAATATATTGGGCACCTGCCAAAAGACGGAGTTTTGGTGGCGAATGGAGATGATGAAAATATCTCAAGATTAAAGATTAAAGATTTAAGATTTAAGATTAAAAATTACAGTTTGAAACAAAAAGAAGCAATAATTTTAAAGAAAATTCTAAAGGTGCCGGGCGAACACAATGTTTTAAACGCTTTAGCCGCTTTAACCGTGGCGAGAATTTTAGGAATTCCAGATACAAAAATATTTAAGGCGCTTTCAGAGTATAGGGGTGTTTGGCGTAGATTTGATATAAGCAAAAAAACAATCGCAGGCAAAACTATTACTTTAATTAATGACTACGGCCATCATCCTACAGAAATAAAAGCCACGCTAAAAGCGACCAGGGAAAAATTTCCCAATAAGAAAATCTTATGCGTTTTTCAACCCCACCAATACCAAAGAACATTTTTCCTTTTTAATGGATTCATCGATGCCTTTAAAACAGCACCGGTTGATAAAACAATTATTACCGATATCTATAGTGTAGCTGGTAGGGAATCCACAGCAATTAAAAAGAAAGTGAACTCAAAAAAATTAACAAAAGCCATTGCTAAAAAAAACATTATTTATCTGGCAAAAGATAAGATAACAGGTTATTTAAAGGAAAATATAAAAAATAACGATGTCGTGATTTTAATGGGCGCCGGAGATATTTACGAACTTAACAAAAGTTTGTAAAAAAAGATGCGGTCACCTTAGGCGGCCGCATTTATCTTTAAAAAATATCGTTGCTTCAATCTAACTTTAAGTCAAATGTTCCAGGCTGCACTGTTTTATCAGAAAATATGCAATGATTACCTGTTATTCTAGCAACATAATTTTCCATTTTTTTTGCTCTTTCTTGTTTATCAACCGTTCTGGCTGAATTCCCTCCCCTGACTTGGCAGATTTGTTTTAATTGATGTACTCGTATTGAGAAGTTTTCGTCCATGATTTTCTCCTTTTTTATTCTGTTGTGCGATTTCTTACTTGGGGTGTTTTTGCTTCAGTTTTTCTAGTTCGAAAATAATTTTTGATTTTTTTCCTACGTCTTTGAGAATATAAAAGGTAGATAAAAAAGATTATTCCAATCAATCCAAAAATTAAACCCAAAAGAAAACACCATAAGTTGAAATAAGCTTTTTTTTGTCCAAAGAAGAAAATTGGTTCAGAAAATGCAACCATCCAACCGCTGAAAAATAGCAAACCAGCAATCAAAGCGCTTATTCTGACGAATTTTTTATTTTCCATTGTTTTCATTTTTCTTCCTTCCGTTTTCGATTTGTAAAGAGCTTGTTTCAATAATAACATAATTATAAAATTTGTCCATAAAAGAAAAAAAAGCGCTCCCGGAGGAGCGCATGAAGAAAAAATTAGGCACTGAGTTGTTCTGCTAATGCTCTGATGAGAGCATCGGAGCTAAGCAGGTTATAAGCGACCTCTGGGTTGATGGTTATGTTGAGATGTATGGCGATTGCCATAACATCCATCGGCGTGAGGTCATCTATTTCTGCGGCGGCATCAAGAAAATTCTCTGCCAAGGTTTTTGACTCGGCTTCAATCACGAAAAGGTTTTCGGGTTGCGAGAATTTCTTATATACCACGCAAATTCCAGCCCTGGGGCAGAGGCAAAAACCGTAAACCCCAACCCTGTTTTTAAAAAGCAACCAGTTCATTTTTTTCTCCTTCTACAATTATTTAGTTGACAAACAACAGATTCCTTTTCTAATATCATATCTTATTTGGGGTTGTTTGTCAAGCAAATTTGGTTATACACAGTTGCGATTTGACAATTAAGTAAACAAAAATGGTAAAATAAAAAAAGATACTCAAAGGTCACAGATTTATTAATACAAAAATTCAATTATGTCTACTAACACTATTTTCGTAATTCTTGCTCTGATTATAGCAATAGCCCTAGTAATATACCTAGTAGCGATTAAAAAAGGAAAATCGCAAACATCTTCGGGTGTAGCGTCAACTAGAATTCCAGAGCCACCCAAAAAAGAAGATGAAGATAACCTGTAAATAGTCCGAAGATAAAAAAGGCGCAGAAAGCGCCTTTTTTTGTTTATCCTTTAATCTTATGGACTTTTATTTTTAACTTTGGTTTAATAAAGTTGTAAAATAGACAAAAAGTATAAATATGAAAACTAAAATTTTTGGAGGGAAAAAAATAACAATCAGGATTCTCTTAAAATATGATCTAAGAAATGTTAAAAAATTTCAGGATTTTATCAACTCCTTAATTGATGAAGAGGTAAAACTCGCTCTTAATCAAAGACAAAGTATCAAGGAAGAGAAAAATTGGCTGAAAAAAGAATTAAAAAATATAAAAAACAAAAAGAAGGTTGTTTTAATAGCAGAACACAATAGCGTCATTATTGGCGTAACAGATATTAGTGTGGATTTGTGGAGAAGAAATCATGTCAGCAATTTTAGCATTACCATCCGAAGTGGCTACCGGGGAATTGGTTTGGGTAAATATCTAATGGGAGAAATTTTAAAATTGGCGAAAAAAGAACTAAAACCAAAACCAAAAATTATCAGGTTAAGCGTTTTTGCCAACCATAAGCCCGCAATCTCTCTTTATAAGAAATACGGCTTTAAAGAGGTGGCGCGAATCCCAAAACAACTTTTTTACAGTGGTAAATTGATTGACGAAGTAATAATGTTATTATATTTGTAGCCTCCATTGTGCGATATGTTCAGCCCCCAGTGATTTTGAAAGAATCAGTAAAAATCTGACTTCTATTTTTTATAGAAATAGGTATAATTATAAAATAAGGAAGAAATGAAAATTTATAATTACAAACGAGGGAGAAAAAGGAAAGCTTGCTTTCATTTTCCGACCGAGTGCATAATTATATAGGATATTTCCATTTCGACCGAATGAGTAAATATGCAGCGAAGCTGCAATAATAAAAGAAATTAAATATGATAAATACAGACCCGAAAAAAATCTAAAAATTTAACTAAAAAATATTTATTTGATAAGATGAAAATGTATAAAAAAATCAATTAGCGCCAAATTTAGAAACTTAAATCTTCCTATTTTTATAGAAAAAGGTCGAATTTATAAAATTTTAACAATTGTAATATACGTGAAAAAAAAGATTATTTATATTGTAATAATTGTTGTAATTATTGTTGTCGTTGGTTTTTTGAGTTATGAATCTCTTAAGAACGAAAGGTTAATGGGCGAACAGGGAAATAAGTTGGAAAAAGTTTCTCTACGCCTGAAATGGGTCGATCAGGCTCAATTTGCCGGTTATTACCTTACCAAGAGCCAAGGATTGTATGAAAGAAAGGGTCTAGAGGTGGAGATTAGTCCCGGGGGGCCAGATATCTCGCCGGCCCAAATGGTAGCTGCTGGCGTTAATAACTTTGGAATTACAGGAGCCGATCAGATTATTCTAGTAAGGGCAAAAGGAGTACCGCTTGTAGCGCTTGCTGTATTGTATAAGGATTCGCCTGTGACAATCCTTTCTTTAAAAGAAAAAGGAATTGAATCGCCAAAAGATCTCGAAGGAAAAAAAGTAGCAGTTGTTTATGGTAGAGATGAAGAAGTTATCTATAGGGCTTTATTGGCGAAGGAAGGAGTGGATAGTTCTAAGATTGATGAAGTTCCTTCAATGCCAAGCCCCACAGAAGTGATTTATTCGGTAGATGCTAGGGTGGGCTATGAGTTAAATTGTCCCATTCTCCTGAATTTAATGGGTTACGAAGTCAATTTAATTAAGCCCCGAGATTATGGCATTAGATTTTATGGAGATACTTTATTCACAACAGAGAAAATGATAAAAGAAAATCCAGAATTGGTGAGAAATTTTGTTAAGGCGAGTATTGATGGTTGGAAAATGGCTTTACAGAATCCCGAGATGGCGATAGATGAGGTTTTAAAAATAAACAGCACCCTGAATAGAGAGCATCAATCAAGATTTCTTGCGGCAAGCGTTCCAATTATTATTGGAAGAGGAGAAATAGGCTACTCAGAAAAAAAAGTTTGGGAAGAAATACAAGATACGCTCATTGCCCAAGGAATGTTGAAAGATGCTGTAGATATAGATAAAGTTTTTACTAATGAATTTTTAAAGTAGAAATGGCAATTATTGAAGTTAAATCTGTTACAAAAGAATATCAAGAAGGATTTCTTGCCCTAAGGGATTTAACTTTTTCTGTGGAAGAAGGAGATTTTGTTAGTATTGTTGGGCCTTTCGGATGCGGTAAATCCACTTTATTAGAACTCATTTCTGGGCTAATAAGCGATTATGAAGGAACAATAAAAATAAAAGGGGAAAATCCTGAAGAAGCGCGATTAGAGAGAAGGATAGGATACACATTTCAAAGGTCTACCCTCCTTCCATGGAGAAATATAATCCAAAATATTATGCTTCCCTTGGAAATTGCACAGATAAAAGACAACAAAAGAGCTTATAGTTTGCTAGAGATGGTCGGGCTAAGCTATCTTGCAAAAAAAGCACCGTATGAGCTTTCTGGAGGAATGCAGCAACTTATATCAATCGTAAGAAGCCTTGTTTTGAACCCTGACATCCTTTTGCTTGATGAGCCGTTTTCTTCAATTGACGAGATCAACAGGACAAAAATGCACCTTCATCTTTTGAGAATCCATCAGCAAACCAATAAAACCACTTTGCTAGTTACCCATTCTCTTTCTGAGGCTGTTTTTCTCTCCGAAAGGATTATTGTTATGACATCCAGTCCAGGCAGGACAAAGAGAATTATTGATGTTAATTTATCTATTAGAAATGAAGAAATTTTATTCTCGGAAGAATTTTTAAATTACATTAAAATTATCAGAGAGGAACTTAAAAATGGAAAAAAATAAAATTTTTTTGCAAATTATTATCATATCAGCCCTATTTTTACTATGGTATCTAATAGTCATAATATTTAATGTTCCTGAATATATTTTCCCCGGGCCCTTAGCGGTTTTAAATTCTTGGATTGAAAATAAAAGAGTTATACTTTCGAACGCAGCTATTACATTTGAGGCGGCACTTTTGGGTTTCCTTATCGCCAATTTAACAAGCGTGATTATTGCTCTTTTTGTGTGTTTTCACAGAGAGTTGGAGAATACTATTATGCCCGTAGCTATTGTGGTAAAGACTATACCTGTTATTGCTTTGGTGCCGTTGCTGATTATTTGGCTGGGCTCGGGTCTTTTTTCAAAAATTGCAGCGGCTGCATTGGTATGTTTTTTCCCAGCGCTTGTTAATGTATTAGAGGGAGTAAAAGTTTTAGATAAAAAAATGGTGTGGCTTTTTAAAGTCTATGCCGCCAACAAATTTCAACTGATTACAAAACTGATTTTTCCGAGTATTCTACCCTATCTCTTTGCTGCACTTAAAACATCCAGTTCTTTGGCGGTAGTAGGTGCGCTAGTCGGTGAATTTATTGGCTCAAATAAAGGCCTGGGGTTTATTATTATTTCCAATTACTATAATATGAACACTTCTCTTGTTTTTGCTGCTATTATTACTTCAAGTATTATCGGAATATTTTTTTATTATTTAATTCATTTCTTAGAAAAGAAAATAACATTTGGGGAGGAAAGAATAATAATGGAGCGGGACCGAAAGGCGCCTACTCCGTATAAGTACCTTGAAAGGAGGTAAACTATGAAAAAGAAAGTAGTGATTATAATCGTCGGCCCTTCGGGGGCCGGAAAGTCAACCTTCATAGATGCTATGGACTTGCCAGATTATGTTTATGTAACCAGTCAGCCCATGGTACACGAACTGAATCGTCGTGGGTCACCAGTCAATCACGATACGATCTTTGAGCTTTCGCAAGAGTGGTATATTAAAGATCTGTTTTGGCAAGTTCGGCTAATACGAAAGGCCCTGAAGAATAAAGATTTCCTTATTGTTGACGGGTCGCGCCGACTGCCGGAAGTCAGGAAGCTGGAAGAGCTTTTCCAGACCATTATTATTGCGATAGTTTCTCCGCCTGAAGCTCGTTTTAAGCGCCTGAAGAAAAGAGCAAAAATCTTTCTTAACATCGCAGATGAGTTTGCCAGACTTGAGTGTGACGAACAGACGACAATGGACATAAAAGCTCTGGTGGAAATGGCAGATTTCGTTATCCAAAATGATGTTTCAAGCAAAGCATCTTTGCAAAGTTTGCAGGAGGAGGGTCGGCTTCTTGGTTTTCTCCTAAAGACGTTTGTGTAGGTACACTTGCGCGTAGTAGAGAGAAGAAAATGTGCTTTTCTTCTCTCTACTAAATTTTTAAATTTTGGAAAAAGATTGATAAATAATAAAACCATGAAATACGAAATCGCGCGTTTGTTATTCAAAACAAAAGAAGTGGTTATTTTGGATACTCAAAATTATATCGAGGTTCAGCCCGGCATTATGTCGCCTATGATTGTCAATATAAAAGCTACTTTGAGAGATTTAAAAGTGAGGCGCAGACTAGCCAACGAACTAACTAAAAGAGTGAACCCGGAATCAATTTGTATTTGTGGCATTGAAAGTGGCGGTAGCTATTATGCCGCGGTAGTAGCTGATATTTTAAAAAAGCCCTTGGTATTATTTCGGAAAGAAGATAAATCATACGGTGTTGGTGATCGTTTTGTTGGTTTTTTGCCTAAAACCAAGGGTTTAATAACGATGATTGATGATATTTTGGCTGGCGGTATGATTAGTACATCTAATAATAGAGCTTTAAGTAAACAAGGTTATCGTTCCGAGTTGGTGGTTATTTTCAGTTATTTACCTAAACTAGTAGAACTGATGGCTAAAGTCAGAATATCATCTCTGACCGATATTAATGCTTTGTGCGAAACAGGATTAAAATTAGGGACATTTAATAAAAATGATGTTAAAATAATTAAAAAAGAATGCGTTTGGTCCAATAAATAATTTTTGCTTTTATGTCTCCAAAAACTAAAACAGAAAATCCAAAACCAGAAAAAAATAAATATTGTGTTATTGTCAACGGCGTCGTTGTTAAAGACGGCAAGATTTTGCTTGCGCAGAGGTCAGCTGAAGAAAAGCATGTGCCCGGTCGCTGGTCCCCGCCTGGCGGAAAACTTGAGAGAACAGGCACTGTTTGGCATGCATTGGAAAAAACTGTTAAAAAAGAGATACTAGAAGAAACAGGAGTTGAGGTTGAAGACGAGATGCAACCTCTAATCAATAATACCTTTCAGCACGAAGAAGATGATCTTTTGGTTCTTGCTAATGTTTTTTTATGTAAATATAAGAGTGGCGAACCTGAACCCTTAGAGGATACAACAGCTGTTAGATGGGTGGGCGAAGATGAAATTAATAATTATGAATTCACGCATAGTAATGTTAAAAACTATATTATCAAGGCATTTGAGTTTCTGAGAAATCATCACTGGCAATAAAACTGATGATAAAAATAACAGGGTTTAGATAGAGATTTCAAGATGGACAAGATTTTAATTTTGTGTATTCTTTTAAATAAGTGATATGTGCACTTTCCCAATTAGATAAACTAAAATGATAAAGGAAAGGAGATGACATGTTAGAAAAAAGAAAAGTTTTGGAGGCTTGTATTAAAATATGCGAAGAAAAGATTGAAAATTTGAAACAATCATTAGAAAGCACTCAACGAAGTGCCGTGGACGCAGTAAGTAGTAGGGTATCTTGGTCTGATACTTCGAAATTTCAGCTAAGCAATTTAGCTCTTGGGATTGAAAGACGAATTATCGAGGCCAGATTGGCTCTTAGTTATTTGCAGTATGTTGGGCTAATTTTTACTGATACTATTTGTATGGGTGCCCTGTTTGGTCTCAGAGATGTAAATAGTGGTAAAATTAATCATTATTTATTGATTTTCGAAGGAGGAGGCGACTCATTCAAAATTGATGACGAAGAAATAATGGCTATTTCCGAAACCGCGCCATTAGCGCAGGCAGTGATGGGAAAAAGAAAGGGAGACAGAGTAACGAATCGGCGCGGGAGAACTTTTGAAATTATAGAAGTTCAATAAATGGCTTGCTTTGATTTAAAGCAAGCTTTTTTATTTAATATTCTTACCTTCTTCATAGCCCGATAGATATCTGTGGCTTTATTTTTTTGGATATATCATTCTTTCATTTTTTTTTGGAATAGGTATAATTATGAAATGAGGGAGCCTCCCCTCTAAGCATAAGAAAATTACATATAGCATAGAGGGCGGAGTGACCGAACGCATAATTATGCAGCGAAACTGCAATAATAATAAAAGAAATTAAATATGATAGACACTAACCCGAAAAAAATAGATGAAATTTTGAATCGTGGTACAATCGTCGAGATTTTGCCGTCAAGAGAGGAATTTAGGCAAAAATTGCTGAGCGGGAAAGAGCTTAGATTTTACATTGGCTTTGACGCAACCTCTTCATCCTTACACCTTTCACATGCAAAAAATATTATGCTGATGGAGAAATTCAGAAAGCTCGGCCATAAGGTGATAATTCTTTTCGGCGATTTTACAGCAAGAATTGGAGACCCGACAAATGAAAATTCTTCCAGAAAACAACTTACAAAAAAAGAGGTAGCTGGCAATGTTAAGAGTTGGAAAAAATTGATAAAACCCTTGATGAGATTTAATACTTTCACAAATCCTCCGAAAATAAAACACAACAGCAAGTGGTTTTCAAAATTAAATTTTGAAGATATTTTAAATCTGGCGAGTAAATTAACTGTCCCGCGTATGCTTGAACGGGATATGTATCAAAAAAGATTAAAAGAAGGAAAAACAATATATCTCCATGAATTTTTGTATCCCTTAATGCAGGGTTATGATTCAGTTGTTATGGATGTGGATGTCGAAGTTTGTGGCACCGACCAAATTTTTAATGCTTTGACGGGAAGAGACCTTCTTAAAAAAATAAAAAATAAGGAAAAATTTGTTGTAGCAGTAACCCTGATGGAAAACCCCAAAACAGGAGAATTGATGTCGAAAAGCAAGGGAACGGGAGTTTTTTTGGATGAAAAACCTGCTGAAATGTATGGCCAAGTTATGGCTCAACCAGACGAAATGACAGAAATTCTATTTATAAATAACACCCATTTGTCTTTAGACGAGATAAAAAAAATAATGGTCGGGAATCCCAGAGACACCAAGGCAAGGTTGGCTTTTGAAATTGTTAAAATATTTTATGGAGAAAAAGAAGCAAGAAAAGCAAAAGATGAATTTAATAAAGTTTTTAGGGAGGGGCAGTTACCCTCTCAAATAAGGGAATATAAAAACGATCAAAACGAAACTTTTCTCCCCAAGCTTTTACATGTTTCCGGAGTCGCCGATTCAGTTAGCGACGCGAAGAGATTAATTTTGCAAAAATCAGTGGAAATTGACGGGAAAATTGAGACAAATTGGAAAACCCCTGTCCCAGATAATGATGAAATAATAATAAAAGTCGGCAAAAGAAGAGTGGTAAAAATAAAAAAACATAAAAAATAACACAAGGTTGGTTTTATCCATCTTGTTTTTCCTATTATGAAGCGTATTTTAATAACAGAAACACCAAATTATATTGGCGGGAAAGTAAAAGTTTCTGGCTGGGTAAATGTTGTCCGCTCACACGGCAAGATTTTATTTATTGATTTGCGCGATGGGTCCGGAATTTTACAGGTAGTTTTTCTTCCTCAAGAGGCTGATCTTTATAACTTAGTTAAAGAAGTAAAGCCGGAATGGGTTGTTGGAATAGTCGGAGAGGTGGTAAAAAGGCCAGCCAATATGGTTAACCCAAAGATTCCCACTGGCCAGATAGAACTGGTCGCAAAAGAATTAAAAGTTTTAAGCAAGGCAGAAACTCCTCCCTTTGCCATTGATACAGACGGATATGAGATTAATGAAGAAAAAAGAATGCAATACCGATATTTGGATTTAAGGCGGGAAAGAATGCAAAGAAATCTAAAAATGCGCCATAAAGTTATCCAATTTATGCGCGATTTTTTAACTAAAGAAAGGTTTATAGAAATAGAAACCCCGATTTTAACAAAATCTACTCCTGAAGGCGCCCGCGATTTCATAGTTCCGTCTCGTTTACAGCCCGGGACTTTTTTTGCTTTGCCCCAATCGCCCCAGCAATATAAACAGCTTTTGCAAGTAGCCGGCTTTGAAAGATATTTTCAGATTGCTCGCTGTTTTCGGGATGAAGATCCCCGGGCTGACCGTCAGGCAGAGTTTACCCAATTAGACCTTGAAATGAGTTTTGTGGATAGGGAGGACGTTATGGAAATAAACGAAAAGATGTTGATTGAAATAGTAAAAAGGTTGTTTCCTACAAAACAGATTCAGCAAATACCTTTTCCCAAGATAACCCATCAAGAGGCAATGGAAAAATACGGTACCGATAGGCCCGACCTTCGTTCAGATTTATCAAATAATAACCTTTTGGCCTTTTGCTGGGTTACTGACTTTCCCTTTTTTGAGAAAGGTGAAGGCAGTGGTTGGACCTTTACCCATAATCCCTTTTCAGCTCCCAAGCCAGAATATATGGACGACCTTTTGAAACAAAAAAATATATCTAAAATTTTAACAACCCAATACGATATTGTTCTTAATGGTGCTGAAATCGGCGGAGGCAGCATTAGAAACCACAGGCCCGAAGCCCTAGAGGCAGTTTTTGAAATAATGGGATATAAGAAGGACAGAATTAAAAAGAACTTCGGCCACATGCTTCAGGCCTTTAAATATGGCGCGCCTCCTCACGGGGGTATTGCCTATGGGCTTGAAAGATTTTTGTCGGTTTTACTACAGGAACCAAATATTAGGGAGGTTATTGCTTTTCCTAAAACCGGCGATAGCAAAGATTTAATGATGGATGCTCCTGCCGAAGTAGACCCAAAACAATTAAAGGAACTACAGATACAGTTATCTGCAAAAGCACCCGGTAAATTTATTAAAAAAGCAAAAATTCAAAAGAAAAAATGATTAGTTTTAAATCGCTTATCAGGCCTATAATATATTTTCTTGTTTTATTAACGGTTTTTTTAATTGTTTGGTTGTTAGTTATAAATTACGGCGAAGGATTCAGAGAAATTTTTTCGGCCAAAACTAATTTACAAGCCAGTTTGATAGGAGGAGAGATCTTACTTTCGGAGAAAGAGGTAAATATTCCTCAAAATCTAAGGCCGACGCGCGATTGGTCTGTAGAAGATTTAAGGTTTGGCGCTAAGGCGGCAATCTGTGTAGAAACAAACCTGTTAAATAATAACAAGGTTCTTTTTAAAAAAAATGAAAATGAGCAATTGCCAATTGCCAGCCTTACAAAATTAATGACCGTCTTGGTGGTTTTAGAGAATTATGATTATGATCTTGACCAGGTAACGGTGGTTAGCGAAGCAGCGGTTAACCAGCCAGGAGAACAGGGACTTTTAACGGTCAACGAGAACCTTTCAATAAAAAACCTTTTATATATTATGTTGATAGAATCAAGCAATGATGCGGCTTACGCGCTTGCTGAAGTCAAAGGTGTTGAAAAATTTGTTGATTTAATGAATCTTAAGGCAATGGAATTAGGGCTTTTCAGCAGTAACTTTGTTGACGTTGCCGGTTTAAGTTCTGATAATTATTCAACTGCTGAAGACTTAGTTAGATTAACAAAATATTTATTAAAAAATAACCCCTTGGTTTGGGAAATTCTTTCTTTAAATGACTATAGACTTTTAAATCCATCTGGAAAATTACATCACGTACTTTTAAACACTAACGAACTTTTAGGAAAAGTTCCGGATATTATTGGCGGCAAGACCGGTTCGACTCTTCGGGCCAAAGGTTGCTTGCTTTTAGTTTTAAAAAACCAAAATAATCAAAGCGATTTAATTTATGTTATTCTTGGCTCAGACGAAAGGTTTGAGGAAACGCAGCGATTAATCAATTGGATAAACCAAGCTTATAAATGGTAAAATGACTCTTTTCACTTTTAATGTTATTAAGATTTTTCTTTTAGCGACAGCCGCTACAATTTTAGCGGTTGTTTGGTGTCCTTTTTTGACTCACTATCTTTATAAATATAAACTTTGGAAAAAGGAAGCGCGCACCAAAGCAATCAGCGGCGAAGACGCCCCTGTTTTTAACCAACTTCATAAAGATAGGGAAGTGGGAATTCCGCGTTTCGGCGGTCTTTTGATTTGGGTTACGGCAGTTATTGTTATTTTTTTATTTCATATATTGGCGAAGGTTTTCGATGGTTATTGGTTTTCTAAACTTAACTTTTTATCACGTAGTCAAACCTGGCTGCCTTTATTTACTTTAGTCGCCGCCTCCATAGTTGGTTTTGCTGATGATATTTTACAGGTGTTTGGGCGAGGCAAATACATTGGCGGCGGAATGTCTTTTAAACGCAGGTTTTTAATGGTAGTTTCAATCGGCTTAATTGGCGGTTTATGGTTCTACTACAAACTAGGGTTTGATATTATTCATATACCGCTATTAGGGAACTTCTCAATCGGTTTGTGGATTATTCCTTTGTTTATTATTGTGATGTTGGCTTGCTGGTCTGGCGGCATTATTGATGGTTTAGACGGATTGGCTGGCGGCGCTTTTATTTCAATATTCGGCGCATTTACAATCATTTCTTTTTCCCTTGGTTTGGTTGATTTGGCTGCTTTTTGCGCCGTGATTTTCGGAGCACTGCTTACCTTTTTATGGTTTAATATTCCTCCAGCCAGGTTTTATATGGGAGAAACAGGAATGTTGGGTTTAACCACTGTTTTGGCTGTTGTTGCTTTTTTAACCAATTCAATAGTTGTGTTGCCGATAATCGCGGGTTTGTTAGTTATTGAATCCGGCTCTGTGATTATTCAATTGGTTTCTAAAAAAATTAGGAAGAAAAAAGTTTTTCTTTCGGCGCCAATCCACCATCATTTTGAGGCTATTGGTTGGCCATCTTATAAAGTCACAATGCGTTTTTGGATTGTCGGAATAGTGCTGGCAATAATTGGTGTTGCGATAAGATTACTTGGATAATAGAAAAGCAAAAAAAATACCCACCGCAAACGGGTTTTTTGTTGTAAAAAAACGGTCTGCCTATTTAGGCAGACCGAGACGACGAGAGATGAGGCGGAAAGTTTTGCACTCCTGAATGTAGTTCCGGGTTACGAGAGTCCCTAAAACAATCAGGGTGCCGATAATGATTGCGCCGTACACGATGGCGCACATTAACACTCTATCGGTAAAACTCATTCCTGACGTTTCGAGATGCAGGGTGTTTGCTGAGCCAATAGCCGCAGCCACTACACAAATCAAAAACATTGTTACATATCTCATGACCGTCTCCTTTTAAAATAATCTCAAAGATCAAACTGCCATTTCTAGCAGATTAGAGTAACGCACTCTAATACTAAAATTATAGCATATAATTTATTTTCTGTCAATATCTTTAAATATAATAACAAATTGGTTATGATAGAATATTATGATCGGCGTTTTCGATTCTGGGGTGGGCGGGTTAACAGTAGTAAAAGAAATCTTCAAATACCTGCCAGAATACCAGATAATTTATTTTGGAGATACTGCCCGGCTTCCTTACGGTACCAAGGGGGCTGATTTCGTGCGTAAATATTCAAAAAAGATTACAGAATGGCTATTAAATAGGGGAGCGAAAATAATTGTTGTGGCTTGCAACACTTCTTCTGCCTGGGCAGCGGATTTTTTAAAAAAAGAATTCCCGAATTTGCCGATTTTTGAGATGATTGAACCAGCAGTAAAAGAAGCAATTAAAAAAACAAAAAACAAAAGAATTGGGATTATTGGTACCCCGGGAACCGTAAAAAGCGGTATTTATAAAAAGAAACTTGCTGAAATAGATGGAGAATTAAAATTTTTTGCCGAACCCTGTCCATTATTCGTGTCGTTAGTTGAGGAGGGCTTGATAGATGGTAAAATTACAGAAGAGGTCGCAAAGAAATATCTGCTACCATTAAAAAAGAAAAATATTGATACTCTAATTTTGGGCTGCACCCATTATCCTTTGCTAGAAAAGACAATAAAGAAAATTATGGGTAAAAATATTGAGATTATTAATCCTGCAAGAAGTTTGGCGAGGGGATTGAAGAAGTTCCTAGAAAATAACCCCGAGATTGAAAAGAAGTTGAGAAATGGGTCGGTTCATAAATTTCAATTTAGCGATGAGCCCTACAACTTTCAAAAGATAAATCATTTGTGTTTTGATAAAAAGATTAAACCGATAGTAAAAGACCCGTTCCTGAGTTAAAATCTCATTGTGCGACAATGGAACATCAACTATTCAAAAACAAAAAAATAACAATAATGGGACTTGGACTGCATGGCGGCGGTGTTGGGGCGGCAAAGTTTTTCTGCGAACAAGGCGCAGATGTTTTGGTTACTGATTTGAAAACAAAAAAGCAATTAGGGAAATCATTAGACAAACTCAAGAAATATAAAGTCAGATACCGGCTAGGGGAGCATAATAAAGAAGATTTTATAAATACAGATTTAGTTATTAAAAACCCGGCAGTCCCCTTATCCTCTCCTTATTTAAAGATCGCTCGCGATAATAATATAGAAGTAGATAGCGATGTTAATTTATTCTTTAAACTCTGCAAGGTCCCGATTATTGGAGTTACGGGAACCAAAGGAAAATCCACGGTAGCAACTTTAATCTACGAATTTCTAAAAACAGAATATAAAAACACTATATTGGCCGGTAATATCGGAGTTTCTCCCTTGGAACTCTTGGATAAGATAAAACCCGATAACAAAGTAGTTTTAGAATTATCAAGTTTTGAATTAGAGGATTTAGAAAAAAGTCCCCACATTGCAGTGATTACCGCAATTTATCCCGACCATTTGGATAGATATAACTCAATGGAAGAATATATTGAATCCAAAAAGTTGATTTTTAAATACCAGGACCAGAACGATTATTTAATTTTAAACTATGATGACCAAATAATAAGAAGTTTTAAAAACCAAACGCAATCAAAAATTTATTTCTTCTCAACAAAGGAAAAACAAAATGGTTGTTATTTAGAAGGGAATAAAATTATTTTTAACAATGATTTAGTTTGCGATACTGCAGATTTTCAATTAGCGGGCAAACACAACATTTCAAACGCTTTAGCCGCTTTGACCGTAGCTAAAATTCTAGGAATAGAGAATGAAAAAATTAAAAAAATTATTCGGAAATTTAAAGGCGTTGCTAACCGTCAGGAGTTAATTGCTGTGAAAAGAGGTGTAAAATATATTAATGACACTACCGCAACAATGCCAGATGCCGTAATTCAGGCCCTAAAAACATTTAGAGGCGGAGGAATAATCTTAATTGCCGGTGGCCAAAATAAAGGTCTTAGATATAAAGATTTAGCGGGGGAGATTATAAAAACAGTTAATAAGATTGTTCTTTTACCAGGTACAGCCTCAGAAGAAATAAAAAAAGAGCTGGCAGAGTTAAAATCTTCTGTTGAAATTATTCCTGTGAGTTCTATGGAAGAAGCGGTTTTAAAATCTTCTCAAATAGCAAAAACAGGAGATATTGTATTATTGTCGCCAGGCGCAGCCAGTTTTAATCTTTTTAAAAACGA
>JAHIOM010000009.1 GCA_018895235.1 Patescibacteria group bacterium
TTGAGGAATGTTCCGCCTCGCCCTCGCCTTCGGCTCGGGCTTCGGCGGGCAGATTTGCGAGCAGATTAAAAGGTTTTTTGAAATCAATTTCCAGCCGTCCCGCCGCAAGGCGGCGGTTCATCCCGCAAATGCGGGATATTGCCCGAAGGGCAATGAGCCGATTTTTTTCTTTCGCCTTCGGCGAAAGGCAAAGCGAGATTTTATTAAATTGTCGGTGTAGCGTTTCCTTTTTCAATTACAATTAAAGAATAAAAACTATGATTAAATATTTCATCTATTGTCGCAAATCAAGCGAAGACGAGGAAAGGCAAATTTTGAGCATAGAAGCCCAGCTTGCCGAATTAAGAGAGTTTGCCAAGCAAAACGGGCTTTTTATCGTCCGCGAATATACCGAGAGCAAAACCGCCAAAGAGCCGGGCCGAGAAATATTTAATCAAATGCTTTCGGAAATTGAAAAAGGAAACGCCGAGGGAATTTTAGCGTGGAACCCCGACAGATTAGCTCGCAATAGTGTGGACGGCGGAAAAATTATTTATCTCGTTGATAACGAAAAAATCAGATCGCTAAAATTCCCGACATTCTGGTTTGAGCCAACGCCACAAGGAAAATTCATGTTGAGTGTCGCTTTCGGACAAGCGAAGTATTACACCGACAATTTGAGAGAAAACATTTTGCGAGGGATTAGGCAAAAAATCAGGCGAGGCGAACTTTCTGCAAAAGCCCCGCTCGGATATTTTAACGAGCCAAGATTGCGAACGATTGAACCCGATAGAAAAACTTTTAACAAAGTAAAAGAAGTTTTGCGGGCTTTTGCCACCGGAAATTACACACTTACGGCAATTCAAAGCAAAATGTTTTCTCTTGGCTTGGTTGGCTCAAGAAGCGGAAAGAAAATGCCCTTGTCGTCGGTTGAACATATTTTGAAAAATTCTTTTTACTACGGGCATTTTCTTTACCGAGGCGAAATTCATCAAGGAAGCCATAAGCCAATGATTACAAAGAAACTTTTTGACGAAATACAGCAGGCGTTAAAAGATAACGGCAAGCCCCGCAAAAAGCGGAAAGAGAAAAAGGAATTTTTGTTTTTGAATTTTGCGAGGTGCGGCGAGTGCGGCTATTGCGTAACGGCGGACAGAAAAATCAAAAAGAGCGGCAGAGAATATGTTTATTACTTTTGCACCAGAAAAAGCAAAATTCAAAAATGCGGACAAAACCGCTTTTTGCGGGAAGAAAATTTTGCCAAGCAGGTAAAAGAAAATGTTCAAAAAGTTTCTTTACCTGATGTTTGGCGAAATAGATTTTTAGATAAATTGAAAGTGTGGGAAAGTGAAAATCGCCAAACATCTGACCTTTTCGCTCAAAATCTCAAAAAAGAAATTTCCGCCATTAAAACGAAGTTGGAAAGATTAACGGACGCTTATCTTGCGGAAGCGTTTGAATTGGCGGAATATCAGCAAACAAAAAACGCCTTAATGGCGGAAAAGAAAACAAAAGAGGAAAAATTATCGGATTTTGAGCGAAAAGGCAATCATTGGCTCGAACTCACAAGAAACTGGATTTTGGAAGCCAACCAAGCCAAAAATCTCGCTTTGCAAGAAAATTTTTCCGAGATGAAAAATTTTCTTAAAAAAATCGGCTCGAACCGCCGCCTTGCGGCGGGACGGCTGGAAATTGATTTCAAAAAACCTTTTAATCTGCTCGCAAATCTGCCCGCCGAAGCCCGAGCCGAAGGCGAGGGCGAGGCGGAACATTCCTCAAATTCGTTATGGTGGACCCACCGGGAATCGAACCCGGCCCTGATCGATGCCATCGATCCGTAATGCCGATTTACTATGGGCCCAAAAATGAAGAGTAGGAAGTTTCGGCCTACTCTTCTTCGTCTGCTAAATTAAGAAGTGTTTCCTGAATTTCTTGAGTGATTTCTTTTCCGGAGCCAATCCTTAAACTCGGTTTGAACCTCATCAATTTACCAATTTTAATTGTAATTCTTGCTCTTGGATTTACGGCACAAAATAATTTTGTCGGGTGGTTTGGTAGAACTTGATCAGTTCCTTCTACCCAAATAGGCAAAACTACTGCCCCAGTTCTTGCAACCAACCAACCAATGCCGTCTTTTAGCTTCCTAATTTTGTTGCCTTTTGTGCTATAAAGAAAATCTTCATCATTTCCCCTAAAAGTTCTTCCTCCTTCAGCAAAAAGAACAACTATTCTGTTTTGATCCAATGCTTTCTTTATTTTATAAAGAATTCTTCCTTCTGCTATTTTATTTCCCCTTTTAATCGGTATTGAAACTGGCCTTGCCCAAGCCCAATACCATCTTTTATAAAAATTATAATTGTCAGGAGTGCTAATGGGAGCATAAGCGAACGGGTTAACTACATATTGGTGGAAAAATAATAGTGTCGGTACTAAAACCGTTTCTAATAAGGAAGGGTGGTTTGAAACTACGATTAATTTCCTTTTCCAATGAGGAAAGCGTTCATAATGAAGAATCTTAATCTGACCGATTACTCTTAATATAAAGAAGAAAATTCCACAAAAGACACCTATTGGAACCGTAAGAAATAGAAAGATTAAAGCGTTTATTACCCTTTTCATTTCATTTACCTCCTCGTTAAATTGTAAAGAACAATACTCTATTTTAGCCTATTTTTTAGTTTTTGCAATATCTAGAGTTAGTCGCAACTATTGACAAAATATAATAAATATGTTACGTATAATTTATTGCAGTAAGGACGCTGCAGTCTGTCTTTAAAGGACAGTTTGTTCTTTCTAGTTTTAATAAGAAGGAGATGTAAAATGAGCAACACGAATAGTGTAGCAGTTTCACAAGAGGAAACCATTGTCTGTGAGCACTGCCAAGGCAAAGGTGAATGTTACTGTCCGAAGTGTATGCCCCCATTTGATGCCGAGGATTACCGTAGGGGCTCCATTGATCCCACAGATCCAAGGGAGGGCACATGTGCCCATTGCAATGGGTTGGGTAAAACCAACAAGGATGGTACACCCCTGGAGGCGTAAACAAAAGAGAGGATTTATGGGCGCGGAAGCTTTAATCAAAAAGAGCAACCGCGCCCTTTTTATTGACCCTTCACCTTCGAAGAAAATTAAGGCAATAAAAATCATTTATTCTTACTATAAACAATATTCTCGAAGGTGAAGGGTTGACTTTTTTAATATAATTTATTATTATTGATAATTAGTTCTTTGAAGGATTGTTTTTTACACTTCCCCCAATCACCTCTTTTTAGGAAAGGAGTCCGCTATGTTTGTGACATTACCACAGAAAGTTGAATTGGTAGATGCAGTGACGGGCGTGAGTGTATTTGTCCATAATGGCAAATACGAATTGGAAGAAATTCCAAATCCCCGCGGTTTTCCCGGCCCTATGGCGCAATGGTTGGTTCTGTTCGGAACCAGAGTTGGTGCGGCCAGAGGATATTGGTCGGCTGTTCTCAATAACGGCGAAATGATAGAAGCGTAAGCATAATAATCTGTTCTTTCAAATTAATAAAAAATTGTCAAAAAAATTGATTGCTATACAAAAAGGTCGCTCGCCGCGGCCTCTTTTTTTGTTAATTTTGTCGCGCAATAAGAACCTACTTTCTTAAAAATCCCCTTAACTTTTCGATTGTTTGGTCGTATGTTGGTTGGTCAACAGGATAAGGCGTTGCATCTTTGCCGCCATGGGCAAAAGAATAGCGGGCAGGATCTTCATAAGAGGGCTTTGCTCCGTAAATAACCTCGGAAACCAATGCTAAAGCGCGGATTGTTTTGGGTCCAACCCCTTGTTGGGCTAATAGATTTTCGTAGCTTTCTGGTTTCTTTTCACACAACTGCCAGAGAATCTTTTCTAAATATTTGCTTTTTGAGAAATCCTCGTTAACAACAGGATGCCATTTGTATTCCTTATTTTCCAGATTTAAGAATTTTAATCTTTGCTGCCCTTTTGATACTTCCATCATTTGAGACAAAGGCGTATAGTATTTTCTCAATAGTTTAATATCTTTCATTAAAGTATTAAAACTTTGTGAGATTAATCCGGTGCTAATTTGCCGATTATTTTCACTTATTGAAGACGTTAAATTAAGCACACTTTTTTCTTTCTTCTGGCTAGCAATTCCAGAATGGGGCTCATTGACCAAATCTTTGATGTTTTTTGAATACCAGTGATAACGTCTAGCTGTTTGCGATTGGGTGTTCATCCCTTGTTGTACTACTGTCCAGGCGCCAATTTTGCTTTGCCCTGAACTGTGTCGAAGGGAAAACATAAAACTATGGTGATAAATCTGATAACTATCCTGGATTAAAGAACTATCTACTTTAGCTGTCATTTTTGAGTTATAGACCAAAGCGTTTGTGCTATTTTCGGGTAAACTTAATTTTTCGCCCCAAGCCAAAATCTCGTTAGGTGTTTTTAATGATGTTTTTCCCTTCCCTCCGCAGATAAAAATACCCAAATCCCCTTCTTCTCCGCGGATCGCTTCTTTTAAGGCGGCGGTAAGAATCGTGGTTAAACCACTTGCGTTCCAGTCAAAAGCCAAAACGGTTCCCAATGATTGGAACCAAACTGGGTCGGCAATTCGTTTTATAAACTCATCTGGCCCCTCTTCTGCGATTATGGCATGAATAATTCGTTGGCTTAGTTTAACCATTCTATCAAAAAGCCATTTTGGGCACTTGCCGTAATCCAGAGTAAATGTTGCGATACCTCGTTGAATCATTACTTAATTTTAACATAAAAAAGACGCATAATTATTATGCGCCTTTTGGTTTTGGTCGGAGAATTCCATTTGGAATTAAATCATACAGCATAATTTTTCTGTGTCCAACTCTGCCACGGCCAGAAAACCAGTAATAAATTCCATATATCCAACTGGCAGTATAGGCAGTGTTAAGAAGAATAATCCCCCACTGCCCATTAATAATTGAAGTAATAAACCAAAAAGGGACTGAAATTAACCCGAGAACAAATCCCCATTTGTTTTTTCTGGCAACCAGAATAATAGCCGAAAGGCCAAAAAAGGCAATTCCAACTTGGGCAATTATTTCCAACGTGTCCATGGTTTTCTCCTGTTAATGTACTACTGATTAGTCAACATCCCAAAACCTTTTTAAAACATTTTCGTCAACTCCGTAAAATTTCAGGTCTAAAAAATCCTTAAAGTCGCTGATAAATAATCCTATTCCAAAAAATAAAACTAATAATCCCCAAAACTCACGCCAAAAAATACCCCCGACAACAACTAGAAACAAACCATAAATCCAATGATGCAATGTTTTTAAATGTCCTCCCATTATGTGGCCGATTCTGCCAATAATATAGCCAAAAGAGAAAGTTATTATAGAAAATAATACTACGACTTCCATATGCCCTTTGTTTGAAAATGCGCGAACCTTCTTTGAACGAAACTGACGCTCCGCCCCGCCGCCGCTCGCTGACGCTCGCCACCCCGCAAAAAAGTTTTCTTCGCATTTTTTATTTTGCGCGCGCCCGATTTTTTCTTCTAAA
>JAHIOM010000010.1 GCA_018895235.1 Patescibacteria group bacterium
TCGTTTGCAGTCAAAAAGAAAACAATGCCTGGAGTAGTAAAAAATTGCACAATAAACAAACTAAGTACAATAATATTTAACGAAATTACTAACCTTTTTAACATAAATCTATTTATATTATCCCATTCTACTAAAAAACCATCTTGCTGAAAAGGTGATTATTGACATGAATTGACTTAGCTCCGGTGGTGGGACGATTTTCGAACTTTAAGGTGGATCAACGCTATCGAAAAACTGGAAGAAACAATGGATAGTGCAAAAACCTATTTTATGGTAAAAATTTAAAAGTGGAAAGAATTTGATTAAAAACCTTAAGGTCATTTTCCGTGAGAAGCGTATCTTTCGCCACGCCGCCTCTTGCACATCTAGTGATCATAATAAACAACGTGTTTGTACCAGAAGCCATGGGGATGATAACGCTTTCGCTCTTGCACACAGTCGCCATATCTGAAGCCCATTTCTCATACCTATAAGATTGCTCTCGCCTATCATAACGTTTTTAAACTGCGGCACCGGATGACCAAAATTATTACTATATTTTATTTCCTCATTCATCCAACTATTGATTTCCAGTTTGCTGTAGGAAATTCTTATATTTGCCAAGTAAATATCATTAACAGGATCATAATTTTTTGATCGGAGCAATTCGTTTACCTTTTGTTTGGTGTCTATGTTTTGGAAATAGTTTTCGGGATACTTTATTTCAAACCCATATTCATTATTTGTATATGTTTTCCATCCAGCGGTTTCGTCTATCGGAGTTATAAATTTAAATGTAGAAAGTATCATTTTTATAACGTCTTGAATGTTTTGGTATTCATCTCCGTCTATTTTTTCACCGTTCTGCAACCACACCCCATAAGTTATTTTAGTCCCATTAGAAAGGATGGTTGATAAATATTCACCAGTACCTAAAAGTTTCCAGCCACTCATATTATAACTTTCATCTCCTATTTTTGCAGTATCTTGAAATTCAGTATCGCCAATCCCAAGACCTGTTACTCCACCACAGACCTCTTGATTATCTGGCGTGGCAATATACACATAACCTTCTTTATAGCTAATTTTTACACATGCTTCTGGGTTTATATTTTTGTATGACATGGCGTATCCAGCCGCTTCTTCTATCCCCGCCTCGGCTGGATAACTTACTTGATACCCATATTGGGTGTTTGTATATGTTTTCCAACCAGCGGTTTGGTCTGTTAATTGGGTATTATTTGCTTCTTCTTGATTCACCTCTTTCGGAGTAGTGATGTATTTATAAGTAAAAACGCTGCCGATAAAAACAACGGCTACGGCAACAATAATTATTACGCCAGCTAAGGTTGAAATTCCTTTATTAAAATTCATATTATTTAGATTATTTATTATTATCTTACTTTACCAAAAAACCACCTCAATTAAAAGGTGGCTCTTGACACGATTTGATGGCTCCGGTGGTGGGACTAGAACCTTCGTTGACCTAAGTTTGTGCCCCCGACAGGAATCGAACCCGTATTTTAGACTCCGGAGGTCTATGTTTTATCCATTAAACTACAGGGGCTTTTGGCAGATTATATATATATTATTATCTTTGTGCTCTGGTCTTTCTGTAATTCCGATATTTTCCACTAAAAATCCTGCTTTTTTAGCTAATTTTTTAAGCTCTTTTTTAATAAATAAATGAATGTATCTCTGAACTAAAACTTTACCGCTTTTGTCTTTCCAAGGTACTAAAATATCATTAAGGTCCATCTTGTTTAACCCAATCAACTTCAGTAAATTATTTTTAATCACTGATTCCCAGATAGTTTTTTTTTGCCATAAATTCCAAACGGTTAAAATCAAAATTCCTTTTGGCTTCAAAACTCTTTTCATTTCTTGCAGGGCTTTTAATCTTAATTCTTTTGAAGGAATATGGTGTAAAGCAGCAATGCAGTATATTTTATCAAAATTATTTTCAGGAAATGATAGATCTAATAAATCTTGGACTTCAAATTTTGCTTCAGGAAGATTCCTTTTCGCTTCAAAAATCAAACTTTCAGAATTATCTACCCCGATATAATCTATTCTTTTTTCTTTTAACACATTGAATAAACGGCCATTGCCGCAGCCCAAATCCAACACTTTATCTCTAAAATTTGTATAATTAAGAAAGGGCTTCAAGTCCTGCCAGAAAAAAGACCTGGTGCTTGAAAATTGCTCTGCTATTAAGTTATAATCCGCTTTGGTTTTCTCAATTAAGTATTTTGCGTAATTTTGGCGCATATTATGAAAGAATATTTAGAAAAACAAATAATTGTTGATTTAATCAAAAGCCGAATAAAAGATTCGGATGATTTGAACGTTTTTAAAAGAAAAATGTCTAAAAAATTTGATATCCCGGTTATTTCCAATGTGGACTTACTAAAATCATACCACTCTTTCTGCCAGAAAAAAAGGATAAGACCTGACAAATTTTTAGAGAAGATCTTAATAAAAAGGGCAATCCGCTCGCTTTCTGGGGTAGCCATAGTTTCTGTTTTAACTAAACCGTACCCTTGTCCCGGTAAATGCCTTTATTGCCCAACAGAAAAAGGAATGCCTAAATCCTATCTTTCGAATGAACCGGCTGTAATGAGGGCTATTTTGAATAAATTTGATCCTAAAAAACAAATAGAAAACCGGCTGAAATCTTTGAAACTACAGGGCCACCCAACAGATAAAATAGAATTAATTGTTATCGGAGGAACTTGGTCGTATTTACCTAAAAATTATCAAGGAAATTTTATCAAAAATTGTTTTGACGCGACAAACGGAAGTTTATCAAGAAATTTGGAATCTGCCCAAAAATTAAATGAAAAAGCCAAACATAGGATAATAGGAATAACTGTTGAAACCAGACCTGATTTTATAGACAAAAAAGAGGTTTTGCGTTTACGCCAATTAGGTGTTACCAGGGTAGAGATGGGGATTCAGAGTATTTATGACGATATTTTGAGGTTTAATTTAAGGGGTCATCTTGTGAAAAACAGTATTGAAGCAACAAAACTTTTAAAAAATGCGGGTTTTAAGGTTTGCTATCATATAATGCCCAATCTTCCGAAATCAGATTTAAAAAAAGATGAAAAAACGTTCAAAGAACTATTTTCCAATCCTGATTTCCAGCCGGATTTATTAAAAATATATCCTTGCGCCATTTTAAAAGAGGCACCGCTTTATAAGTTATGGGGGGAAGGGAAATATAAACCTTATACCGAAAAACAACTGACAAACCTTTTATTAAGAATAAAAAAACAAATACCTTATTATTGCCGAATTCAAAGATTAACTCGGGATATTCCTTCGCCGAGTATTATTGTTGGCCCTGCTAAAATTTCTAATATGCGCCAGGTCTTGGCTAAAATATCGAAAAAACAAGGTTGGCAATGCAAATGTATAAGATGCCGCGAGGTAAGAGAGAATTATTTTCCAAAAGAGAAATTATATTTATTTCGCCAGGATTATTCGGCTTCTGGCGGCAAGGAGATATTTTTGAGCTATGAAAATAAAAATAGAAACCGGCTTTATAGTTTGCTGAGATTAAGAATTTCTTTTGAAAATCAGTTTATTCCTATATTAAAAAACGCTGCCATAATTCGAGAACTCCACACTTATGGCCAGCTGCATCCTTTAGTTTACGGAGGTCGAACCCCTATAAAATCTCCGCAACATAAAGGATTGGGCAAAAAATTAATAAAAAAAGCAGAGGAGATAACAAAAAAAGAATTTGGACTAAAAAAAATCGCCGTGATATCCGGCGTTGGAGTAAGAATATATTATAGAAAACTCAAATATAAATTAGAGAATACCTATATGATTAAAAAACTCTACTGACCAGCGGAGTTTTTTAATCAATTTCTTTTAACTCTTATCAATCCTGAACAGGGAATAATTTCAATTCCTTGTTTTTCTAACTCGTCTAAAAATAAATTGATACCCAAAGAATCAGAGGACATATGCCCGGCAATAACAATATTAACATTGGCCGCTTCGGCTTCTTTTTTATTTTCTTCTGAAATATGCATACCAACTACCGTACCTATCCCCGCTTGAGCCATTTTCTCATAAATCTTAGGGGAACCCTCTGTACCGCCGGTAATTTCGGTAACGGCTATTTTACCGCAGCGATTTTCTGGATTTCCTACAAAAATTTTAGGACCTGCTCCAATTTTCATTGCTTCTTTATATTCCGGGATTTCTTTCAATAAACTTACCAAATCACTTAAAGTATTCGGTTCTTTCCCCTCCACTTTCTCTTTTAGGAATTTGGCGGCCAGATTGTCGCAGGTTGTATGTAAACACATTAAGCTAAATCCTAGCAACTTGGCTGTATCTACCGTTCTTTGATGGTTGGCCTTATTAACCCCCCGAGCCACCTCGCCAACTTTCTCGCGCATTAATCCTTCAGCCACATTAATCGGCACACCATACAAATTTAGAACATCGCATTGTAGAGCCATAACGTCAGCTAGATGTGCTAATCCTTTTCCCAACGGATGATGAGAAATAATTAAATCAATACCACCTAATTCTTTTGCTAATAAAATCTCGGCGGGATCAATATCAATACCAAACAAAACTTTCTTTATTTCTTTGTCATCAGCAATATTTAAAATTCTTGAATCGGAATAGGGGTTTTCTAAAGATTCTAAATCAAACTCTGCCTTTTCTTTTTCGGATAGTTTGTCATATTTTTCTTTTTTTTGCTGCAATAATTTCTGAACAAAATTAGCTCCCCTTAAATCGGACTCAATGCCAATTTTTATTGCTAAATTATAGATTTCTTTAACTTTCATTTTTTGATTTAATGTCTGTTTTTATAAACCTTGAAATAAGTTTAATAATTGATTCATCTTGTTTTTTAGGATCAAAAATCTCCCGGCGAATCCGAGCTTTTTCTCTGCGAATAAATTTCCTGACAGATTTTGCCATTCTTTTTCTCTCCATAATATAAAAAAATTACTCCTGAATTTAAAAAATAGCAGTTGAGAAGTAAAAAAGACATAACTTATGTCTTTTAATTCAAGACTATATGATTATACATTAGCGAATCAAGGTTCTGAAAAAGCTTTGCTTTTTCAGGTTCTTATATTTTATAACAAATCACGAAAAAAAGCAACCTTATCCGCCTTTTATTGCAACTAAGGGTATTAATTTTGCCGCATTTTTAAAACAAATGAAAAGGCTCAGTTTAAAACCGAGCCTATGTTTTGGCGTCTCGTCTGGCGAGACGAGAAGTGTAAAATAACCCAGGACTGGGCAGGAAAGGAACCCAGTCCCGGGGAGCTAACCTGCGCCCGCTCACCCATGTTCACAGGCGGAGGAAGACCTGTAACACAGAGGCGCAGTTTATAGAAGGAAGCCGGAGGGTGCTTCCTTCCAGCTCTTTTTTAGTATAAAAAGCGGCAAAATTAGGCGGCTTTTCGTTTTGATGCAAACTGCTGTTGAAGGTGTGTTTTAAGTTTCCAAATAGCAGATATTATTTTCCGGACATGGTCGTGTTCTTTGTGCGCAGCGTAACGAAGATATAATAGCGCTCCGATTGATACACCTAAAGACGCCAAAGAGAATATAAATGACAACACAATCAATGTTTTCACTGCTGTCTCCTTCCCGACTTTTTTAGATTTAAAGGTTCGTTTATTTTTAATTTAGCTATTTATTATAATTTGTCAACTGTTTTAGATACCAATGCCTAATTTTTTAAGCTCTTCTTTTGTAATCTGGCGGTCATCCCAGGGAATCTTTTTACCAGAAACCATCATTAACTGCTCGGTTCCTTTTCCTAAAACTAAAACAATATCATTTTCTCCCGCCAGTTTTAATCCTTTTTTAATTGCTTTTCTCCTATCTAAAATTTCGTACAGGTTGGGTAGCTCAAATCCAGTTTTTAAAATACCTGATTTTATCTCAGACAAAATCTGCTCTGGATTTTCGTCATATGGGTCTTCATTGGTTAAAATAATTGTATTGGAATTTTGAGCGGCGATTTTGCCTAATAAGGGCCTTTTCCATTTGTCCCGACCACCGCCAGCCGAACCAAAAACAGAAATAATTTTGTTGTGGGGTAGAAATTTAACGGATTTAAATACCTCTTCATAAGAATCCGGGGTATGCGCCAAATCAACAATCACTTTAAATGGCTTTTCTATTACTAACTCCATTCTACCTGGTATTGTTTCAATCTTTTCTAAGGCCTTTTTGCAATTTTCTAAACTTTCCCCCTGCGAGATGCTAATACAAATTGCGGCTAAAGCATTATAAACATTGAATTTTCCTAAAAGTTTTAAATTAAAATCTATATTGTTAATAGAAAATTTTGCTCCTTCTTTTGATTCTTGAATATTTTCTGCAAAAACCATATTTGCCTGCTTATTTTTTGCGCCAAATATTAATTTTCTTTCTGCTGGAAATTTCATGAAATATTCTACATTTTCATCATCAAAATTAAGAATGTGGTTTTTTTTAGTAGATTTAAACAATCGTCCCTTGCAGAATCTATAATTCTCAAAACTGCCATGCGCTTCAATGTGCTCGGGTTTTAAATTAGTAAAAACAGCAGTATTAAAATCAATAAACTTATGGCGATGTTGTTTTATTCCTTCAGATGTCACCTCCAAAATAGCGAATTTGCAACCAGTCCTAACCGCGTCTTTTAAAAACTGCTGGACAGCAAAACGGCCGGGCATTGTCATATGATATGGATTAAGTTGTTCTTTCTCTCCAATTTTAATAGTGGCTGATGTAAGCCAGGCAACTTTGGCGCCATTTTCCTCTAAAATTTTCCCAGCTAACATAACTGTAGTAGACTTGCCTTTCGTACCGGTTACCCCGATAACAATTAACTTTTTAGAAGGAAAACCATACCAAAAAGCGCTTATGAGCGCTAATTGATAGTGATAAAGACCCAATAACGATTTTGGGATAATTTTTTCTATTATTTTTTTGAAAGACATAGCGAGTTTAACCCTGCCCAAGCATTTGAAGGGCTATTTTAACTCTTTCTTGAGCATCTTTTATATCCTTGGGGATTTTTGATATTACCTCTTTTGTTTTTTGTTTAGAAAAACCCAATCTGATTAAAGTATCCTCTACCTCGTCTGCGCCTGACGTTCTTTTCTTTAAAAAAGTATTTATTCTGCCGGTAAGCTCCAAAATTATAGACATCGCTCTTTTTTGGCCTATACCTGGGATCGATTGGAAAATCGTTTCATCCTGCCTTAAAATTTTATCTTTCAGTTTTTCTAAAGGACCTAAAGAGGCTATCTCAATTGCTACCTTAGGACCAATTCCTCTGATGTCGTTTAATATCTCAAAGAATTCTAGTTCTTGATAATCAAAAAAGCCATATAAATCCAGGGCTGTTTCTTTAACGTCTTGAAAACAAAAAAGTTTGATAGTTCGACCCTGCTCACTACCGATTTCTGGTAAGTTGAAGGTGGATTTTTTAGATAAAAAAACTTTGTAACCAACGCTGTTTACACTTATAATCACGAATTTCTCTCTTTTTAAAATAAGTTTACCTTCTAAATGGGAAATCATACTTCTATTGTATATGGATTTTAAACTAATTTCAAAGCCAGAGCACTAAAATTAGAGATTTTAGTGCTCTGGTTAAACCAAATAAAAACTCCGGAAAGACTAGAGATTTTAAAGAATTTTAAGCTGGACAAAGTTGATAAAATAACAATATCGATGAAAAAAGCCGCCAATAATCTTGATTTTGAGAGGGCGGCAGAAGTAAGGGATTTAATCCTTCGACTCAATATTGGATTAACTGTAAAAATAAAAAACCAAGGCAAAAATTAGAAAAAGGTTGACAAGAATTAAGTGGTATGCTATAATATAATCAGTACTTACTATAAGCGGCGTCTCGGTTTCAAAAACCCTTTTAAGGAGAATAATTATGCCAACGGAAAATGAAAATGCGATCAAGTCACGGAAAAAGAAGTTAGTGGTAACAATGGTTGTAATCTCAGTCATTGTGCTGGCTGGAAGCGTTATCACGGCTTGGCAAATCTCTGCCAACGTTGCAACGCGGAGGGAACGAGAAAAGGAGAAAAAACTCCTATCCGTCCTCAAGGAGAGAATGGCGGATAACGAGTCCGATCTCAGATTGGGGGCGGTGCGGTACATCGGCGAAATCAAAAAGCCGATTGCTTATCCGCTTCTTATCGAAGCTCTTCACGACCCCGACAGCGAAGTAGTTATGTTGGCTAAAGAGACTTTAACCAAAGAGGGAATCGGTGAACAAGCCGTGGCCCTGCTGATCAAAACCCTGTCTTTGGACGAACCCCCTGATATTAGCCAGGCAGCTGAGAATTGTCTGGTAAAAATTGGGGAACCCGGCATCCAGGCATTAATAAACGCCTTGGATACTAGAAATAAAATCGTCCGAAACCGGCTAGGGTCCTGTCTGGTTAAAATAAAGCCAAGAATGGTCGTCAAAGAACGGCTAAACGAAGCTTTTAAAGACGATTCCAAGCCGGCTGTTTCGCTGGCGGCCAAAGAGATCCTCTATAAAATGGAGAAAGAAAGACCGCCCGCAGCCACTCCGCCTCTATCCCCGTAAAAATACAGGGGCGGAAACGCAAGAAGCGCCTGAATAAATTCAAGCGCTTCTTTTTTTGTTTATTTATTTTTATTTTCTGAATTTTGTTTGCCGGCTTCTAAAATCCTTTTGTCCAGTTTGTTTTGCAGGCCGTGGTTGAATTTATTGAACTCTTCTAAAGAGGGGAATGTTTTTCCGCCAAATTTTATTTTTGTCTTATTAAATAAAGAGGGCCTCATTTTCTTGATTTGAGACATTTTATATCCAGCATTAAATAGGGCAGCAATTTCTCCTTGGTCTAAATTAAAGTACTGGTTAAATAGTAATTCCCCTTTTTCAAATTTCTCCTTTTCTTTTTTAGAAAGACTAGTAGCAATAATCTTTTTGTATTCTTGCTCTTGAAGTTGTTTTAATTGCTCCCCATCGGTCTTTATCCCTTTTTGTTCGGTTGCTGACTCGCCAACTTTTGTTTCTTCTTTTTCTTCTGCCCCTTCGGGTTCTATTATTGTTTCTTTAATCCCAGCAACTCTTCTAATTGTTTCTCCCATTATTCTATTTTTTCTCCTAACTAACCTATTTCTGCCTTCAATAAATCTACGGTCCATTTCATTTTTTGCTTCATCTTTAACAAAACTATCAAACCTATTTTGTATCGTTTTCGTCCAAATTTTGAATTCGTATATTTTTGTCTTACTATAGGGAGGATATCCACCTGTTGGAAATATTATTTTTTTACCGGACCACCAACCCCCCTTAACCTCAATGTCTTGAGGTTTATAACCCGACCCCATAAGTTCATAATAAACATCTTTTGAAAGAGTTACGCCTTTTTCCTCTAATTGTTTTGTTACATTTTCTCTCTCCTTTTCTTTTTTTTCAAAAAGTTCTTCAATATTGTGCCCGTATTCTTCTCTGTCCATTACACTCATGCTTTCTCTAACACATGCCTCCCGTCTTTCTTTCTGCATTCTTTTTTCCATCTTATCTATGTTTCCTGGATTATAATATTCTTTTTTCGTAACAACCCTACCCCCTTCTCGCGCTATCTCGTTTTTGGCTTCATTTCTCACTTTTTCTCCTAAATCTTCACCTGTTAAAGATTTGGTTATTTCTTTGGCTTTTTCATATAATTCCTTGGCTATTTTTTCCTTTGTTTTTTTCTCTTCTCCTTCACCAGGCGCCTCTAAAATTCCTTCGATCTCATTGTGAACCCTTCCTAATTCTGTTTTTAAATTAGCGGTTCTTTCTTCTTCTCTATTCTCTATTTCTTTTTTCGCTTCTTTGTTAGCAACTCCTTTTTTAACTTCTTTTAATAGTTCTTGTCGCGCTTTATTATTACATTCAATATTATCCACTTTTTTCCCTTTTTTTCTCGAACTTTCTGCTTTCTCGTAAGCCAGCCTATTCAGTTCCTCGTCTTGATTACCTTTTTTTTCGGAAGATAAAACATCTAATCTCTGCCATCTTTGATTGAGCATTTCTAATTTAGTTTTATTGAGAGATTTTGAATCATCTATTGCGGTAAAAAAATCGTTTTCTCGGGTACCTGCTTCTCCTTTTTCCATCCTTTCTTTTGAACGAAAATAAGCTTCTTTCTGTATCTGTTTATGAAGTGTCGTCCCCTCTTTTACACCCTCACTTAGTTGTTTAAGAGTGTCTTCTGCGTCTGTAATTTTGTCAGATAAAAATTTCCTTGCAGATTCTGCGGTTTTTGCCCAGGGATATTTTTTATTTTTTGCTTCTTCTAAACCAGGCAATTCAAACCTTTTGTCTGTTGATTCAATTTGAAAAAGTTGTTTTTTTTCTAATTTGTCACTTCCTTTTTCTTTTTTTTCTCTGCGACTTAAAGCAGCGCGAATATTGAGGTTTTCTTTATAAGCAGCAACTTTCTCCGGATATTCTTCAATAAATCTATCCCATTCTCGTTCCTCGATCTTTTTATGAACTTTTTGGCGTACTTCACCATATTCCTTTAATATTCCTTGCCGCGATTCATCATTTAATCCTTCTGTAAATTTATTTGTTATTTCTCTAACTTGCTCATCATTATCAGTTTGATTTTCAACTTGAGAAAGCGTTCGCTGAATAACAGGATCTAAAATATCATTCTCATAGGTTTTGGTTTTTTCTTCTGTTGTCTCTTCTGATTTTGGTTCTTCTGGTCTTAATGTTTCAGGATTTTGAGATGTCATATTTTTGAATTAATCATAATAATTAATAGTATTATTCTAATTTTACTTTAGCATTTTTTGTTTTCCAGCGCAATTAGGAAATAGGGGGCCTTGTTTTTTTGTCGCCTTTGTGATAAATAATATTTATACAAAAAATATGGCAATTACTAAATCGGCAAAAAAAGCCCTGCGCCAAAGCATTGGACGCAGAGCAAGAAATATTATTTATAAAGACAAAATAAAAAACCTCGTAAAAAAGGCGAGGATTTTAGTTTCTGAAAAGAAAATTGAAGAGGTAAAAAAGATTTTACCCGAGGTTTACCAAATTCTAGACAAAGCAGCGAAGGTTGGGTTGATTAAAAAAAACACAGCAGCAAGAAAAAAAAGCCGATTAACTAAATTGATCGATAGAAACACAACCGAGTAAACTACATCCCGGCGACCAACAGATCTAAAGCCATTTCTTGTTCTATTTTGCCGGTTTTTACATCGAAATCTACCTGAAATATCTTTTGGTAGATTTTTTTTAATTCCGAAAAAGTGAATTGCCCGGCTTGATAATAGCTTTTTTTAACCACAAAAGGATGAAGGCCGCTTTTTTGGATAATAAGACCATAGGGTTTATTTTTCTCCATTAACTCCTTAATTGTTAAAAGATTGCGGAATTGATAACCTATCATTGATAGCAGATATAAAGGAGAATCGCCGTTTTCTAAGTGTTGATATAATAAATTAAGCGCTTGTTTTTTGTTCTTTTGGGCGATAGCATCAATGGTCTTAAAAATATCTGTTTCAATTTTGTTTTTTACAAGCAGTTTAATATCCGCAGCAGTAATTATTTTATTTCTTTTAAAATTAACCAGTTTTTGTATTTCATTTGCCATCCGCCATAAATCGTCACCGATATAATTAATAAGAAGACCTAAAGCATTTGGGTCAATTGCACCATTTTGTTTCTCAACTTCTTTTTTAACCCAATTCCTAAGATTTTGGCCTTCTAAAAGTTTAAACTCTTGCGATTTAGCGTTTTTATTTAAAACCTTGAGTAATTTATCCCCCTTTTTAATATTCTCTTTTTCGTAAATCACTATTATGTCTTCTGAATCTAAGAATGTTTTTATTTCTTTTTGAAACTCCTCTTTAAGGCTGGCCTTTGTAAAAAGATTGGCGATTATTGTTAATTTTTTTTCTTTAAATATTGAAGTTTGTTGGATTTTATCTTTTAAATCGTTAATAACAACATTTTTCTCTTCACAATCAAAAAACCTTAAATTCAACCCACTTTTATGGGTTTTATTATAATGAGCCAGCACTTCTTCTAATTTTTGACGCGACCTGTAGGAATCCGGGCCGTAAAGAAAAATAATCATGTAAATAATTTCTTATTGCTGCAACTTTTGTACTTCGACAAGCTCAGCACTAACCCTGAGTTTATCGAATGGGTTGACAACTTGAACAATAATGGGCACTTCTTCCGCCTATTTTTAATCTTTTTATAATACCGCCGCAGTGGCTGCATTTTTCGCCTTCTCGCTGATAAACCTTTCTTTCAATATCAAAGCTGCCCTTTTTACCCTGCAAATCTCTAAAATCTGATATACTTTCGCCTCTTAATTTAATACCTTTTTTCAGTACTATTTTTATTGATTTATAAAGTTTTTTTAACTCCTGATTATTTAATTGAGACGCGGTTTTTAAAGGGTGAATTTTCGCCCGCCACAATGCTTCGTCAGAATAAATATTGCCAATACCCGCGATAACTTTCTGATCCATTAAAACCTGTTTTATTTTACCTTTTTTGTTTTTTATTATTTTCTTGAATTTTCTAAGGTTGAAAGAAAAATTCAAGGGCTCTGGCCCAAGCTCTTTAAACCCTTTGGAATTTTTTAACTCTGATGTATCCCACAGCTCTACTTTAGCAAATTTTCGCAAATCAGAAAGGGCAAGCATTAAATCGCCGGTCAGCCAAAACATAAGATGAATATAAAGATTGACTCTTTCTTCCAAGGGACCTATTTGAAGCGGCTGCCATTTTTGCATTAATAATTCCCAATTTCCCGCTAGAAGATGACCAGTTAGTTTTTGATGGATCAAAAGCGAATAACCATCTGATAATTCTAAAATAATATTTTTGGCACGGCGCCAAACTTTTTTGATTTTTTTACCCTTTAATTTTCTTTGGAAATCTTCAAAACTCCCGGGTTTTTTTATTATCTTGGGAGTATCAGTCCAAACATCAATAAAGGTCCTGTTGAGGACCTTTATTCGTAAATCTCTAACAATTGTTTCTACTTCTGGCAATTCAGGCATCTTACACAACCTTATTTTTATATGGAGGATTTTTTACCGGTGTTTTTTCTATTTTGTTTTCCTGCCAGGTCTTTTATTTCTTTTTTGAGTTTTATTATTTCTACTTCGCGGTTCTTCACTAGTTCTTGCAGTTGTTCTGATTCTTCAATTATTTTTTGCAGCTCTAGGGCTCTGCCCTTAACCTTTTGCTCCAAATTATTGATTTCTTCCTCCAATTCTTGAGTCCTTGCTCTTACCCTTACGTCAGCCACATCCTCGGCTTTTTCAGCTGTTTGGTGGCTTTGTTCTAATTCTCCCGCTATTTTATTAAAAGCCTTGGCTAATTCCCCAAATTCATCTTTGGTTCCTAAATAAATTCTGGAGTTTAATTCCCCGCGGCTTAACTTCTCGGCCTTATCTAATAACTGCCTTACGGGAGAGCTGAATTTTTGTCCTATGGAAAAACCAAAAAGAAAAACGAAAACAGCAATCAAGGCGAAAATTGCATAAACCTCAATGTTTAAATTCTCATAATTCAAAGCAGTAAAAACAACCATAACAAAAATACCGATGATTATTATCGGGAAAGAGACCTTGAACAGAATTTTTTTCGATGTTTTCATTTTTTTGGTTGTAGTTGCAAAATTAATTATTTTTGTGGTTTTTAATCTTGGAAAGACGCAAGCCGGCTAATAAGACTATGGAATTCAAATTCGGAAAGCAGTTTTTCAACCTCGCTCCGGTTAAAATCTCCAAACCGGCATTCTTCTATAATAAAATCAATATTAACATCTCTTTTAGTTTCTACAAGCGTTCTGGCGAAAAAAGCCTGCTTTTTATTCTTTAATAAGGTATCTTTTATCCTCGGTTTAATATCGACTTCGTTGTTTTCTATTTTTTGGTAAAGATTATCTATGGTACCGAATTCTTTCAAAAGATCTGCAGCTGTTTTTTTGCCCACACCCAGAACCCCAGGGATATTATCTGAAGGATCGCCGGTAAGGGATTTAAAATCAACCATTTGTTCGGGGCTAACTCCGAAACGGGATAAAACCCTTTCTCTATCATAAATAATCGTATCTTTTATCCCCCTTCCCAATGTATAAACTTTTGTATTTTCATCAACAAGCTGTAAAGTATCAAGGTCTCCGCTAAGGATATAGGTTTCTAACCATTTATTTTCTTTCTCGGCTTTTGTCGAAATTGTCGCAATCAGGTCGTCGGCCTCAAAACCTTCTTTCTCAAAAATAGGGATTTCAAAGACCTTCAAAATTTCTTTTATTTTTGGCAGTTGAATTTTGATTTCTTCTGGTGTTTTTGGCCTTTTAGCTTTATACTCTGCGAATTTTTGGTGGCGAAATGTCGGAACAGCCACATCAAAGCAAGCAACAATATAATCTGGACTTAAATCTTTTATCGCCTTAAACAAAGTCAGAAGAAAACCATAGACAGCGCCTGTCGGCTCCCCCTTTTTTGTTGTTAGGGGAGGCAATGCGTGGAAGGCTCGGTGTAAAAGAGCATTGGAATCAAGAATAATCAGTCTTTTTTTGTCTATCATTTTTTAATGGTACCATTTTTGCCGCATTATGACAAAACGATATTTCTCTTTTATTTTTACCGACAAATTTAAAACCGACAAGAATAGAGCTGAGGGGCATACTTTTTTTGATTTTATCCACCCATTCAATAGCAATGATATTTCTAGGATTTTTAATAATTTCTTTTATATTTAATTGCAGCAAATCTTTGAATTTTTTAATCCTGTAGCAATCAATGTGATAAAAATCATCTCTCTGTTTTGTTTTTTTATTGTTTAACGGGAATCTCTTCATTATTAGAAAAGTCGGACTCAGAATTTTTTCTTTTATGCCAAAACCCCTGGCAAGGCCTTGTAAAAAGGTGGTTTTCCCACTGCCTAAATCGCCGCTTAAACCGACTACTACGGCCTTTTTGGACAAAGGCATTTGCATAATTTTTTTAGCGAAATTCTCGCCCAATTTTTGGGTTTGCCTGGCATTATTGGTCAGATATTTAGATTTATTTTTTCGCATTAATTATCAGCAAATAACTAAATTGACTTATTAGGGGAAATAATGTAATTTGAACTAAGTTAAAAAACTTATTTATGGATTTATACGAAGACGCTAAAAACCTTATTAAGCAGTCCAAGAATATTTATATTCTACCATCGCAAGAAAAAGAAGAAAGCATAATAAGCGCTTTGGCTCTTTTTTATACTTTAAAAGAATTAAATAAAAATGTAAACTTGATTGTCGATGAAATTCCCGAAAGATTAAAATTCCTGATTCCTTCTTTAGATTATATCTCTTACCCAAGAAATTTTGTCATTGCACTCCCTAATAATTTGGCGGAAATTTCTCAAATTCGTTATGAAAAAGACGAAAAAGATTTAAAAATTTACTTAACAACAAATAAGGGAAATATCAAAAAAAGCGATATTTCTTTTTCTTTTACAGCGCCAAAAGCTGACCTTTTAATAACAATTGGCGTTAAAGAGTTAAACCAAAATAATCAATCCGGTTTTACGGGAAAAGATTTCTTATCAAATACCGCAATTCTAAATATTGATAATAAAAAAGAAGGCGAAAGCTTTGGTAAAATTAACCTGGTGAAAGAAAACGGATCTTTGACTGAGATTGTTTTTAGTGTCATTAAATTAATCGATGAAAATTTGATCAAAAAAGATATTGCTATCAGCTTATTAGCGGGGCTTATTGTTTTTTCTAATAACTTCCAAAGCAAAAACATATCTTCAGAAATATTAGAAATTGCTGCCTTTTTAACCAAAAAAGGAGAATCTATTAATCTAATTGCAAACAAACTCTACCAGCAAGAATCTTTGCCTCAAATCAAGTTTTTGGGACAAGTTTTAAATAATTTAAATGTCGCAGAAAATAATAAGGCGTCTTGGGCGGTTTTGGATAATTTAGATTGCCAAAATCTTGTAGAAAAGGATATTACAACGGTTGTTGAACGATTAAAAAATAACTTTGATTTTAGAAATTTATTTGTACTTTGGAAAAGCCATTCTTCAGAACCTGTGAGCAAAGGATTTTTTTATTCGGAAAATTATGATTTAATTAAAAAAGCGGAGAACGAATATCAAGGAACGGTAAAGAATAATAATATTTTTTTCTTATCGGAAAAACGCGGTCTCGATTCAATAAAAAACGGACTATTAAAAATAATAACTTCTTAAAAAATGCAATACGAAACTTCTCAAAAATTATTAGGCCTAGTTACAATCTCTAAGGAAATTTTTGGGCAGATGAAGGAAGAGGTGAAACATATTTCTGATTTTAAAAAGAAGGTGGAAGAATTTTCAAATCAAAAGGTTACCGACCTTGTTGATGTAATTTTATCAGGATCAATTATTATTACTTGCTCCGATATACATATTGAACCTCAAGAAGACCAGGCCCGTTTAAGGGTCAGATTAGACGGAGTTTTGCAGGATGTGTTATTTTTTGATTTAAAAATATATCGAACTCTGCTTTCGCGCTTGAAACTTTTATCTAAAATTAAATTAAACATTACCGGCAAACCTCAAGATGGAAGGTTCACGATTTTAATAGACGAAACTCCAATTGAAATTAGGGCATCCAGCCTGCCATCAGAGTATGGCGAATCAATTGTGATGAGAATATTAAACCCAAAAAATTTGATCGGTTTGGAAGCATTGGGTTTAAGAAAGGACCTACTTGAAATATTTGGAAAAGAAATCAAAAAACCAAACGGAATGATAATTGTGACCGGTCCCACCGGCTCTGGTAAAACAACCACTCTTTATGCTTTTTTAATGAAAATCCAAAACCCTGAAATCAAAATTATCACGATTGAAGACCCTATTGAATATCATTTAAAAGGTATTTCCCAAACCCAAGTTGCGCCAGAAAAAGGATATGATTTCGGCCAAGGCCTTCGTTCTATTGTTCGGCAAGACCCCGATGTTATTTTAGTGGGTGAAATAAGGGATTTGGAAACAGCTAAAATCGCTTTGCAAGCGTCCTTAACCGGACATTTGGTTTTAAGTACTTTACATACAAATGACGCTGCCGGCACAATACCAAGACTTGTGGACCTGGGGACCGAACCATCTTCGATCGCCCCTGCTCTTAATATGGCAGTCGCCCAAAGATTAGTGAGAAGGGTTTGTTCAAAATGTGCTACTCTTGTTAAGCCCACTCCCAAACAATTTGATGAAATTAAAAAAGGCCTTGAGAACTTACCCAAAACCGTAAAAATAGCTCCTCTAGATAAAAATCTCAAAATCCCGAAAATAAAAGGTTGTGAATTTTGCAACAATACCGGTTATCGGGGCCGGAGAGGTTTGTTTGAAGCTTTTTTAATAGACGACGAAATGGAAAAATTCATTTTAACCAATCCACCGGTTTCGTCTATTAGAGAGTTGGCTATTAAAAAAGGAATGGTAACTATGTACCAATCGGGGTTGATTGAGGTAGTTGAAGGGAAAACTACTATGGAAGAAATCCTAAGAATGGTTGAAGCTAATTAAGAACCATGCCTGCGGGCAGAACCTTGAATGTTTGCCTTCGGCAAGCCATTATCTAAGAACCTCTCCTTCGGCGAGAACCTTAATTCGCTAAGGAATAGATATGTAGTCTTAAAATAAAAACAGCTCTGTAGCTGGAGGCGTCCTTATATCTGTGATATAAGCCGAATTTGGCTGAGGAATAATCGAGCCGAAGCCTGATTACCCAGAAACTAAGACAAATCCAATAACACACGCCTCCAGCTACAGAGCTGTTGTCCTCTGTAATTGTTATATTGTATAATCTCTCGCTTATTTTGAATAAAAACCTTGTCTCGCATTCATTATCTTAACAGAGCCTTATTATAGCAAACTATTAAAATTATGTCAATAGTCTTAGACAAAAAAAGCAAAGAGGACGAAATTTTTGATTCTACTTTAAGACCTCAAAAATGGGAAGAATATATCGGTCAAGAGAAGGTAAAAGAAAATATTAGAATAATTATTTCAGCTGCTAAAAAACGCAAGCAGCCGCCAGACCACCTTCTCCTTTATGGAAACTCTGGGTTAGGGAAAACAACCTTAGCCCATCTTATAGCAAAAGAAATGGGATCGCCCGTTAGAGCAACTTCTGGGCCGGGTCTTGAGAATGCCGGAGATTTAGTAGCAATATTAACGAATCTTTCTGACGGCGAAGTTTTATTTATAGACGAATGCCACCGGCTTAATAAAACTGTAGAAGAATATTTATATCCGGCTATGGAAGATTATAAACTAAATATAATTTTAGGCAGAGGGCCTATGGCAAGGACCATGGAGTTGAAAATCCCTCATTTTACCTTAATCGGAGCGACCACCAGGCCCGCTTTATTATCCCCTCCTTTGAGAAACCGATTTGGCGCAACGTTCCAGCTTAATTTTTATGAGCAAAAAGATATTGAAAAAATTATTGAAAGGTCCAGTGTCCTTCTTAATTTAAAAATAGACAAAGAAGCAATAAAAGTTATTGCCCAGCGGTCGCGTTTTACCCCAAGAGTCGCCAACCGCCTGTTAAAAAGAGTCAGAGATTTTGCCGAGGTAGAAGGTGATGGTTTTATTGACAAAGAAACAGCAGAACGTTCTTTGGATTTTTTAGAAGTTGATGAGAAGGGTTTAGAAATCGGCGACAGGAGGCTTTTGAAGGCAGCCATTGAAAAGTTTAATGGCGGACCGGTTGGCCTCCAAGCTCTCTCGGCCGCAGCCATGGAAGAAGAAGACAGTATTTTAGATATGTACGAACCCTATCTAATGCAATTGGGATTTATTGAAAGAACACCGCGAGGAAGAATGATTACTGAAATAGCCTATCAGCATTTAGGGATAAAGAACCCTAAAAAGCAAAATAACTTGCTTTAATAATGATAAAACGCGGACTTCTTTTTTTTATCCTTTTTTCTTTATTTCTGCCTCAAATTACCAAAGGAATTAATAACTCTGGAGTGATTATTAATGAAATCGCTTGGATGGGTACGACAAATTCTGCGAACGACGAATGGATTGAACTGTACAATAATACTGATGAATCTGTATCGTTAGACGGATGGTCTTTTAAAACGGCCGATGAGAAATTAATAATAAATCTTAAAAACAATATCCCCGCAAGGGGATTTTATTTATTAGAGAGAACTGATGATACTACTGTGCCCGACGTCGCGGCTGATCTAATTTATAAAGGCGCTTTAAATAATAATGGAGAATATTTGGGACTTTATAATGTTTTAAATAATTTGGTTGACGAAATTGACTGTTCTTCGGGGTGGTTCACTGGAGATAATACCACAAAACAAACAATGGAAAAAACTCCTATTGGTTGGCAAATGAGTGAAAACCCGGGAGGCACGCCAAGGGCAAAGAACGGCACAGGCGCAGATATAGAAACAAAACCAATAATAACAGCAGAAACCCCACAAAACCCACCAGAACCCATAAAAATGCTTGAGGAGATGCCCGCGGAGAACAGTTCTCCCCAAACCTATCCAGGAGGCATTGTTTTTAATGAAATATTGCCATCCCCCGATGGTCCGGACGAAACCGAAGAGTGGATTGAAATTTATAACCAGAACAACTTTGAAGTGGATTTTGCGGGCTGGCGGGTAAAGGACAGCGAAGGCAATATTAATATTTATGTCTTCCCCACCGCCACCACAATAAAGTCAAACGGTTATTTGGTTTTGACAAGACCTCTGACAAAAATTATTTTAAATAATACCGGCGACCGATTAATACTTTTAAAACCCGACGGAAAAACTTCTGATATTGTATCATATACAAAGTCCCCAACAGGCCAATCATATAACAAGAGAGATAATGAATGGCATTGGAGTAACGTTTTAACCCCGGGGTTGACAAATATTATTAAAAACGAGACCATAGAAAAAACACAGAATAATAAGAAAGAAACAAAGGAAAATATTTTGAATGATAAACAAATTGCAGCGGTATTAAACCAAAATACAAAACAGCTAAAACCATTTCTATCTGTATTATTAACTGCCCTCTTAGCCGCTGTTATATCTACGACGGTATTCTTATTTTTGAAAAAGAGGTTAAAAAATAAATAAAAAAATATGAGCGGTCATTCCCATTTTAAAACCATAAAAGCGCAAAAAGAGATAACCGACGCCAAAAAGGGAAAAATATTCTCTAAAGTTGCAAAGCTCATCAGCATCGCCGCGAAGGGAGGAGGAGATCCCCTTACCAATTCCAAACTGAGGATAGCTGTTGAACAAGCTAAGGTTGTTAATATGCCCAAGGACAATGTGGAAAGGGCTATAGAAAGAGGAACGGGCGAATTAGCCGGAGAAAAATTAGAAGAGGTAGTTTTTGAAGGATTCGGACCGGCCGGCGTTGCTATTATTATTGAAGCGATAACTGATAATAAAAATCGCACCCTTAACGAAATTAAACAGATTCTCAACCAAAACAATGGAAAACTTGCCGGAGAGGGAGCTGTCCAGTGGATGTTTGAACGAAAAGGGACAATTATTATAAATAAAGGAGAAGAAACTATGTCTGAAGATCAATTGGAACTCACGGCGATTGAAAGCGGGGCAGAAGATATTTATTTTCATGAAGACATTCTAGAGGTTTACACAAAGCCGGAAGATTTGGAGAAAGTAAAAAACAGTTTAATAGAGAAAGGAATAAAAATTGAATCGTCTGGGATAAATTTGGTTCCTAAAAATACCGTTGCTGTCGATGAAAAAACAAAACAAAACTGCCAAAAATTATTTGAAGCATTAGACGAGAACGACGCCGTTCAAGAAATTTATTACAACATTAAAAATTAAATAAAACTTTTTCGTGATTATTCTTGGTATAGATCCGGGCACAGCCATCACGGGATATGGAATCGTTAAAAAAAGTAAAGACAGAAAATTTACTGTTCTTGATTATGGCTGCATTTTTACACAGCCAAACCAATCAAGCGGTAATAGGTTAAAGAAAATTTACAACGAGATTGAAAAATTAATAAAAAAATATAAACCAGATTTAATTTCTGTTGAAAGTATATATTTCTTTAAAAATTTAAAAACCGCGATGCCTGTCAGCCAAGCGAAGGGAGTAATTATATTGGCTGCGGCGAAAAAAAACATTCCAATTTGTGAAGTAACACCTCTCCAAGTTAAAATGGCGGTGGTAGGATACGGTCGTGCCGAGAAAAAACAAGTGCAAAAAATGATTAAAAACCTGCTTAATTTGGAGGAAAAACCAAAAGATAAAGGCAAGAGAAAAGACGACGCGGCTGATGCTTTGGGCGTTGCTATTTGCGGTGGGTTAAAATATTATTCAATTTAAAAAGTTTTCCACTATTGACAAGAGTTCCCAAAAAAATACAATAATTATGAATGAGGAAGGAAAAGGAAAGCTTGCTTTCATATTCCGACCGAATGAAATAATTATATAGACCAATGGTCTCTATAATTTAATACCATGAATGAGGAAGGAAAAGGAAAGCTTGCTTTCATATTCCGACCGAATGAAATCATTATATAGACCGAGGGTCTCTATGATAATAATAAAAGAAGGTTAATTCAAAAATTACTCAAAAGGTCGAGTAGGGGCCTAGGATTTGAACCAGAACCAGATTTAGAAGCCAAAAAATGAGATGATTCCAAGGCGCGACGACCGAAATGTAGTTTTACACTACATTGAGCAGGAGCAACGCAGAAATCATCCATTTTCTAGCTTTCCTTCGGGCGGAACGAATTCAGACAATCTTCTTCGTTGCTCGTCGCTCACGATATATTTATATCGCATCGCTCCTCGCGTCTTGAATCTTGCTTGAATTCGTCCCGCTAAATTGGTTTTAGTTCGAATCCTAGGCCCCAGTCTTAAAAATTAAAAAACGAGCCCAGGTTCATCGTCCAACAAAACCTGGAGCCGTTAGAAAAAGTGGAGAATATGCCAGAGGAATACTTAACTCGCTTTATTAACTTTGATGATGATGATGATCTCGAAGACACAAGCTGGGGGAAAGAAGAAACCGAAGAAGAAGAATCAAAAGAAGAAGGAGACGGAGATGTGGCAGAAGTAAAAGAGGAAGAAGACGAAGAAGAATAAAACTATTTAAAAACCCCACTAATTAAAAGTGGGGTTTTTAAATCTCCTAACACTTTATTTTTAGATAGATTTGGTATTTAATAAAGTAAGGGGTCTAGGACCCCTAATTAATGACAATAATAGATCAACTTAAAAAGCAATATTCAGGCAGGAAAAGAAAAAGATTTTATCGTAAAAAAAAGACCCTTTCCCGTTTTTTGAAATACGCGGCCCTGCTTTTTATATCAGTGCTGGCTTTTATTTTATTCTTATTTATATATTATGGCCGAGATTTACCCCGTCCGGAAAAATTCACTGAGAGACCCTTTATCCAATCGACAAAAATATATGACAGAACCGGGAAGATAGTTCTTTATGATATATATGGAGAAGAAAAAAGGGAAATTATTTCCTTAGACCAAATGTCAGATAATATAAAAAAAGCTGTAATAGCTGTTGAAGACAGCAGATTTTACCAGCACAACGGCGTTGATATAAGGGGGATTATAAGAGCTATAATGGTTGATTTAAAACTCGGAAGCCCGAGCCAAGGGGCGTCAACTATCACCCAACAGCTTATCCGGTCTTCTTTTTTGACCAGAACAAAAACTGTGGAAAGGAAAATTAAAGAAATTATTTTGGCAATTGAATTAGAAAAAAAATATTCAAAAGACCAAATATTAGAGTGGTATTTAAACCAAATACCTTTCAGCGAAAATTGTTATGGAGTAGAGGCAGCCAGCCGAACATATTTCAGAAAGCCTGCCTCGGATTTGTCTTTACCCGAATCAGCGGTTCTAGCCGCTATAATAGCCGCTCCGAGTTATTATTCCCCTTATGGCTCAAACAAAGATGCGCTTTTAGAAAGGAAAGATTTTGTTTTGGGCCGGATGGAAAAATTAGGGTTTATAAGCAAGGAAGAGTACGAAGCAGTTTTATCAGAAGAAATAGAATTTTCGCCTATAACAAGGTATATTAAAGCGCCCCATTTTGTTTTTTATGTTAAAAATTACCTGGAAAACGAATACGGTGAAGATTATTTAAAGGAAAAAGGATTAAAAGTTTATACTAGTTTAGATTGGGAAATACAAAAACATACGGAAGAGGTTATTGAAGAGGCAACAAAGAAAAGCGCAGGATATAACGCTAATAATGCTGCGGCAGTTGTTTTAAATCCTAAAACAGGTGAAATCCTGGCGCTTGTCGGCTCAAAAGATTATTTTGGCACCTCTTATCCAGAGGGTTGCAATTCCCGCAAGGGCGAATGCTTGTTTGACCCTTATTTTGATGTAGCTATCTTGGGCGAAAGACAGCCCGG
Source organism: Patescibacteria group bacterium (assembly GCA_018895235.1). GTDB lineage: Bacteria > Patescibacteriota > Minisyncoccia > Minisyncoccales > Staskawiczbacteraceae > JAHIOM01. The sequence continues at coordinate 23,427 of JAHIOM010000010.1, forward strand.
CTCTGCTTTTAAACCCTTTGTTTATGCGACTGCTTTTGATAAGGGATATACTCCGTCAACTATTTTATGGGACGTCCAGACCGAGTTTAACCCCAACTGTGACCCTAACGCCACTCAAAATAAAGACCAATACGGATTAAATTGTTATCATCCCCGCAATTATGATGAATCTTTTCGAGGTATAGTTAGTCTGCGGCAAGCAATAGCTCAATCTTTAAATCTGCCGTCTGTAAAAGTTTTATATCTCGCCGGGGTTGAAGATAGTCTTAAAACGGCTGTGAATTTAGGAATCACAACTCTTACTGACCCTGACCGCTATGGCTTATCTTTGGTTTTGGGAGGTGGAGAAGTTAATTTGTTGGAAATAACCTCGGCTTACGGGGTATTTGCCACCGAAGGTTTGAGGGTCCCGCCAGTTAGTATTTTAAAAATAGAGGATGCTGACGGAAATATTATTAAAGAAAATAAAAAAGCACCAAAAAGGGTTTTAAACATCCAAGTGGCAAGAACGATAAATGATGTCCTATCTGATAATGATGCCCGCGTCCCGGCCTTTTCAAGAAATAATCCTCTCTATTTCGAAAATTACCAAGTAGCAGCAAAAACAGGTACCACTTCTAATTATGTCGATGTTTGGACAATTGGATATACTCCTTTTGCGGTGGTAGGCGTTTGGGCGGGCAATAATAACAGCGCCCCTATTGATAAAAAGAGCGGTATAGGATTAGCTGCGCCTATTTGGCGAAAGATTATGGAAAAATTATTAGATACCAACCCTGAAGAAAACTTTGTTAAACCAGACCTTACCCAAATCAATAAACCCATTTTAAACGGCCAAACTATCCCGGGAGAAAACCATGAAATTTTATACTATATTGATAAAAATAATCCCCTAGGCGATTCGCCTCAAAATCCCGCTGATGACCCCCAATATATTATGTGGGAAAAGGGGGTTGAAAATTGGCTGAACCAACATATATCATCAGAGTAATTTTTAAAAAGCCGCCCCGTAAGGGCGGCTTTTAGTTACAAGTTTTTCGCCTATATTCAAGTTGATTTTATCGGCATCACAACATAAATATAGCTTGAATCGCCGATTGGTTTCAAAATACACGGCCCATCTTCCCCATTTAGATCAAGCGCTAATTCAGAACTTTTAATGTTTAAAATACCATCTATCAGAAATTTATGGTTGAAAGATATCTCTATTGGTTCGCCCTCTATTTTGGTGGGCAAACTAGATTTGCTTTCTCCAATATCGGGATTATGGGCAGATATTTCAATATTTTTTTTAACGGGATCAACATTAAATTTTATCTCGTTGATTTTACCACTAAACAAAGAGGCGGCTTTAATGTGATTCAAAAATTCTTCTTTTTTGGCAACAATGTGGGTTTTAAATTTTTTAGGTATAATTTCTTGATAATTAGGATATTCCCCCTCAATCAGGCGGGAAAAAATCTGCACTTGGGGGTGGTTCATTTCTTTTATTGGAAATTCAAAAAGGGTTTGATTACCAGAAAAACAAATTTTCAAATCGCCGTCCTTTTCTCCTAGTGTGTTTATTATTTCTCTAACTGATTTTTGGGGTAGGATTATCGCATAATTTTTCTTGTTTTTATTTTCGACTGAAATGGTTTTTTCCGCCAACCTAAAACTATCTGTCGCAGCTATTTTTAATGTGTTTTGGGAAAATAATAAATAAATACCAGAAATTTCCGGCCGCGCCTGAGATGTGGAAGCAACATCTACTATTTGTGCCAAACCATTACAAAAACTTTTGTTATCAATCATTAAAAATTCATAATCTTTTACTTCTGGGATAATGGGAAAATCCTCGGGATTAAATCCTTGTATTTGGGTTTTATAATTTTTACACTCTAATAATAAATTTTGTTTTTTTTCTTCCAAAGAGATTTTTTCTTCTAGTAATAAAGAAACAAAATTAGCGAGAAATCTAACAGGAACAACTATTTTTCCTTTTTTTGTATTTTTTGCTAAAACCCAATATTTTATAGCCGTTTCTAAATCAGTGGCGGTTAATAAAAGAAAATTATCTTCAGTGTTTATTAAAACATTATCTAAAATTGGTAAAGATATATTTTTCCCAACCACTTTTTCTACAATATTTAATCCGATTTTAATATTATTTTTTAAAACTTCTGCTTTCATAATTATATCTTTATATTTAATAAATTATTATTGTTATTTAAAAGTTTTTTTATATTGATAAATTATTTTTCTATCTTATTTTTCTGTGAATTAATTGTGGATTTTTAAAGCGATATTAATAATAAAAAAAATTGGATAATTTTTAATAATATTTTTCCACCAAGATTATCCACTATATATCCTCTGTTTTATCAGGTTTATTTCCTCAGTTAATTTATCATTTTCTTCAAATTTTTGTGAGACCTTCCGACAAGCATAAATAGCGGTTGTGTGATCTTTCCCTCCAAATTTTCTTGCGATTGCAGGAAAGGAATATTTAAGTTCTTTTCTTAATAAAAACATCGCTACTTGGCGGGGTCCCACAATCTCTTTTCTTCTAGTGGCCTCAAAAAGGTCTTTTTCCTCTAAATTATAAAATTTAGCGACAACCTCTATTATTTTTTTATAGTTAGCGATATCAAAAGGAGAAAATATATAACTCTTCAGAAGTTTTTTCGCGACTTCGAGGGTTGGTGGCGTATTGTTTATTTTATAATAAATTAATAAACGGTTTAATGCTCCCTCTAATTCTCTAATGTTTTTTTTGACGTTGTTGGTGATATAATCTAAAATTTCCTCGGGCAATTCTGAATGTTTTTCTTGGAGTTTTGTTTTTAAAATAACCAATCTTGTTTCATAGTCCGGGAGACTAATATCGGCGATCATCCCCCCCTCGAAACGCGACCTTAGTCTTTCTTCTAGTTCCGGGATGGCATTTGGAGGGCGGTCGGACGACAAGATAATTTGCTTGTTTTTTTCATATAAAGCGTTAAAAGCATGGAAAAATTCTTCTTGGGTTTTATTTTTCCCGGCTAAAAATTGGACGTCATCAATAATAAGGACATCAATCAAAGATAGGCTTGTTTTAAAGGCGTCAATGCTGTGGTTTCTGATAGCCGTGACAATACCGGTAACAAATTTTTCAGAAGAGATATATTTAACTTTTTTCTTTTTTAGGCTTTCAATAATTTTGTTTCCAACTGCCTGCAAAAGGTGGGTCTTCCCGAGCCCCACTCCGCCATAAATAAAAAGCGGGTTGTAGGTGAACCCCGGGTTTTCAGATACCGCCAGGGCGGCGGCGTGAGCCAGTTCGTTAAAAGATCCGACAACAAAATTATCAAAAGTATAACGGGGGTTGAGATTGGTTTCTTTATCAACTTTGAACTCTTCGAAATTGAGCTGTTCAATGTTGATTTTTTCAGTAGTGAGGGACGGCTTTAAATTAGGAGATTTTGAAGATTGGGGCCTGATTATATATTCAACCTCTTTAATTTTGTCGTCAATCCCGTGCAGACCTTTCAAAATTAATTTATTGTATTTATTGCTTAACCACTCTTTGGAAAAAGCGTTGGGAACCGAAACTACCACTATTCCATCTTTTTTTGAAATAACCTCCGTGTTTTGAAACCAGGTAGCAAAGTTTGCTTTAGAAATATGAAATTGTATTTGGGCTAAAACAGATTGCCAAATATCTTTGTTTTCCATGTGCGATTATTTATGTTTTCTCCCTACTAAGGAGAATTTAATATAACTTACACTACAATATTAATATTTTCGGGTCAATAATTTCAAATAAATAATGTCGTTTCCTATTATACTAAATATTAAGCCAATCAAGAAATGAACACAAAACCCCTTCCCCTGTTATTAAGCTGTGGATAATTTGTGTAAGCTTGTGAATTATGTTTTTAGTTTTGTCAATTGACCGTCAAACAATATTATATTATACTAATTACATAAATAATAATTTATTTCCATATTAAAAATGGATATTTTTTAATAAAATGAGTTTTACTTATAAACCGAAAAAGAAAAAAAGGAAAAGAACCCACGGATTTTTACGAAGAATGAAGACAAATCAAGGGAAAACAGTGGTCCAGCGCAGGCGAAGGAAAAATAGAAGAAAATTGACAGTATAAATAGTTATATTGTTTTTTGCGGTAGCTGAAAATTCCGCTACTCCGGTTTGTAAAATATATGTTATCCAAAGAACATAAAATTACCCAAAAAAAAGATTTTGAAAATATTTTCCGAAAGGGAGTTAGTTTTAAAGAAGGTTTTTTAATACTAAAAACCAGTCGTAATTCTTCTCAGACGAGCCGATTTGCCTTTATCGCAAGCCAGAAAGTGTCAAAAAAAGCGACAATCAGGAATAAAATTAGAAGGCAGTTAAAAGAATTAATAAGGTCGCGAGTAAGCGAGATTAAAAAAGGGACCGATAATGTGTTTATTGCCTTATCGGGTTTGGAAAACAAAAATTCCGATGAGATAAAAAACACCCTAGTCGATCTTTTGAAAAAAGCCAAGTTAATTAAAAATTAAGAACCATGCCTGCGGGCAAAACCTTGATTCGCTAATGTATAATTATATAATCTTAGATTAAGACAATTAAAACAATTAAAAATGTTTGAATCTTTAATAAGAATTTTCGACTTAACCTTATACCAACCATTATTTAATTTTTTAGTCCTTTTGTATAATTATTTACCAGGTCGTGATTTCGGTGTGGCGGTTATTGTTTTGACTTTAATTATCAGATTGGTTTTATATCCCTCTTCTGCAAAATCAATCAAAACCCAAAAGATTTTAAATGAAATACAGCCCAAAATCAAAGAAATCCAAAAAAAATATAAAGACGACAAAGAAAAACAAGTTAAAGAAACAATGGGGTTGTACAAACAGGCAAAAATTAACCCGTTTAGCGGTTTTTTGTCCACTTTTATTCAACTTCCCCTTTTAATTGCGCTTTACCGTGTTTTTTGGAGGGGTTTTCAAACAGAAGAACTGGTAAACCTATATAGTTTTGTGCCCAACCCCGGATTTATCAACGCAACTTTTTTGGGGATGATAGATCTTTCTAAGCCGAACATAATTCTAGCAGTATTGGCAGGAGCGTTACAATTTGTGCAAACTAAAACTATGTTGGCTAAAAACAAAGGGGCAACTGACAAAACATCTGGTTTTGCCAAAACAATGCAAAAGCAAATGGTATTTTTCTTCCCATTTTTAACAATTATAATTCTTTTAAGATTGCCCTCTGCCCTTGGTTTATATTGGGTAATAGGTTCTTTATTTTTAATAACAGAGCAATATATTATAAACAAAAAAAGAATCGCTAAAGAAACCAAAATATGATTGATACAGACGATTTAAAGAAAATCAAGGAGAAGGTTGAGGAATTTTTTCAGAGAATGACAATTGATGCCCAAATTGATATTAAAACCAACATATCGGAAGCTGGCGATGTTTTGCAAGAGGGAGATGGTATTGTTAAACAAGAAAGTCGTGATGCCGTGGATATAAATATAAATACCAGCGAACCCCAAATTCTAATCGGGGAGAAAGGGCAAACCTTAAATGAAATCCAAAGGGTTTTAAGGGCAGTGCTCATTAAAAAAACAGGGGAAATCTTTTATCTTAACCTTGACATCAACGACTATAAAAAGAAAAAAACAGAGTATCTCAAAAGTTTAGCTCGCGATCTGGCTAATGAGGTGGTTTTAAATAAGGAGCCAAAAATCCTTGACCCCATGTCTTCTTATGAAAGAAGGATTATCCATACAGAACTATCGGCTAGGCCCGATATAAAAACAGAAAGCGAGGGAGAAGAGCCATATAGGAGGGTTGTTATCAAACCTCGTTAAGAGAATATTAAACTATTAATATTCAAAAGTTATTTCGAACAAAGCCGGGCGTAAGCCCGGCTTTGTTTTGACTAATCGTTTGGTTTTTCTGACATATTATCTGCCGTTAGACCCGGCGCCTCGTTTGCGTTCCCGTCATATGGTCATTCTGCTTTTTCTTAATTGTTTTGCGATGTTTTCCTTTTTTACCTTGGTTTTTAACTGGGCTGCTAACCCATTTCTTTTTTCTATTGTAAAATATTTGTAGAGCATGTCCATTATCGGATTAATGGTTAATGGCTTTCCATTGTCTATTTTAACCGATAATGACTGCCCTATTTTGTTATTACGATGTTGCACTTCAGAATAGAATGTAGCAGACCGCTTGACAAGTCTTTTTGCCTGTTGTTAAAATAAAGATAGGACCTTGACCTTTTAATATAGAGGAGAAAAGAAATGTCCCAGAAAAAGAAAATAAGTATTGCAAGTATTGCGATTGTTTTGTCTATTTCAACGCTACTTTTTCTCGGTTATTTACTTGGCCGCTCTAATGGTGGAAGCAATATTAATGAGACGGTGGCGAATGTCAGTAATTTTAATCAAGACCGAAGTCGAGAAGAACACGAGATACCCGCTGATCCGACCACGTCTGACAGTCCGTCTTTGGTAATAAAGCATTTTTATGCGGCTCTTAAGAGTTATGATTTTGAAAAAAGAGATTGTCCCCAAGCTAGAAAGTATTTAAGTTCAGACGTGCCGAGTATGAGCATATGGGAAAATTTAGCCCGATTAATAAGAAATGGGGAAATAGAGAAAATAAAGATTACAAAAGAGGAAATACAAGGCAAGAGAGCTCGGGTTTATTACACTTTGTATTTCAAAGATGGCGGCATAGTACAAACTAACGACCTTTTGAGGTTAGAAAATAATTATTGGAAATTACGTGGGATGAGTGTTTACTTTATGTTATGACAATATACAGTCACATCTTGCTTGGCGCAGTCAGTTTGGCTAACTGGGTAACCAGTAAAACGAGCGACTTAGCAAAAAAACCCAAACAGCCTGTTCGTATTCAAAAATTATTTCAAACAAAGCCGGGCTTGCGCCTGGCTTTTTTAGTATTTATTTTTACTTTTCAATTGGGGACGAAATTTTATTTTTGTTTTACAGGAATAATAACCGCCAAATTATAGAAATATTTTTCGTTCCTGATATACTCCCATTTTATTTGCCTTGGTCCTTCTTCATTTATATCATCTGGTGTGGGGAAAATTTGGCAGGAATTCCAAATATACTCACTCCTAGTAGTGCCGTCATAATAAATCAATATTACAATATAATCGCCATCAATTTTTATTGAAGTAATATTCTCTCCCATCAAATTCGGACACTTTCTATTTTCTTTTTTGCATGTTTTACCGTCTATTTCCCATTTTATGCAATCTTGTTCATTTTCTGGCACATTACACTGGTTTTCATTGTCAGTATTGCCAGTAAATTTTAAATCTTCAAGCTTTAATATTAAAATACCATTTATATTCTCGATTTTGCGCCAACCGCCTCCGGTATTATGAGATGATTTCCGATAAAAAGTTATTCCCCCACCAGAAGGATTAAAATTATAACGATAAATAGAGGCCGAGGCAGCTTCTGTTGGTATTATTCTAGGTGGTTGGCAAGAACCATAAGAAAAATATTCACACCTGCCTTGAAAATTAATAATATCATGAAGAATAGCAATATACCACACGTTAGAAGCGGAGTTGTGAACAATTTTTATTGATTTTACCCTGTTTTTTAAATCTTCAAGATCAGCGATATTCATTGTTTGCGCCATAGGTTGAGGATCTGGGCAGCCGTTCTCTCCATAAAAATAGACACCAGCTATCGCTAGTTGTGGGGGTAGCACTGGTGGTTGATTATCAAGTTGGGTAGTAATCCTGAAAATCCTAAGGTTCGGGTTAATGGTTGTTATTATTAAATAAATTAACAATAACAGGATAAAACCCGTAATTGCCCCATAAACTCGGTCTTTAGCAGTCGCCTTTAAACTTGGGATGGCATTTGAAAGAATATAAAGAATGCCAGCAATGGCTAAAGAGAGGATGGCAATAATAAAACCAAACCAAAAACCAAAATTATACAAATATAATAAATAATTGGGCAATTTTATTCCATCCCCATTCAGAGTTTCGCCGCCTGGGAGGGTTGGATAGTCTACTTCTAGCGCTTGGGCATAACAATAATTAGCTAAAATAAAAAAACAGCCTATCAAAAAAAATAAAAATAAGAACCTCGCCCTAGGCGAGAATCTTGAATGTTTGCCTTCGGGCAAGCCATTGTTTAAGAACCTCGCCCTAGGCGAGAATCTTGAATATTCCCCTCGTTTAGTTCGGAAAGCCATTGTTTAAGTTGTTTTTTTGTTGTGTGGTTATCTTATAAAATTTAACTATTTTGTCCTATTTTAAAGCCGTAATCCATATTTTACTTAATTTTCTGTTCTGTTCAGGGTTTAAAACCCAGGAAATACTAAGGTTAGGTACATCTTGGAAAAAAGTCTCACAGGAACCGTCATCAGTATACAAAACTACCAGATATTTTCCCTTTATTCTGATGGAATAGGGACAATCAAAAAATGTTTTACACAATGCTTTTTCTTCAGCCGGCAAACTAATGTCTTCGTAAGAAAAAACTAATTTTTTAGGGTCGAATTCATTCATGGTTAGTATATCTGTTGGTTTGATATTTTTATAACCAGCTTTTTTACCGACCTGCCAGCCAAAAGGTTGGCTATAAAACGTTACTCCGTCGCCAGAAGTTTCCCAGACAAAATTTAAAATAAAAACAGTGATAGAAGAAACATCCTTAATATCTATTCGGTGGCAGATTTCTTGTTGTTTTATTTCCTTGCTAAGAGGGGAGCATTTTCCTCGGAAGTCCATATCGGAATGGAAAATAGCACTATAGGAGGTCTTATCGTCCCCCACTAATCCTCGAACAGGGATAAATTTGAACGCCTTGGCTTTTTTAATATAAGCTTCATCAATTTGTTTCTGGCTTAATGTAATTGGCAAAGAAGGCATTTTATTGCAACCGGTATCAGTATAGAGAAAAGTTCCGGATTCCTCAAAATTAACTATAAAAGAAGCGGCATCTCTGAATTCTTTTCTGTCGTTGCACCCCAATACTTCGAAAGTGCCGTCTATCCAGTTGCCGAAATTTTTTTCGTTAAACTTTCTCACCCACAAGGGCCTCCATGTGCCCCCCCCTATGGGTGTCTCGGGGTCCACTTCGCATTTATAAAATATTTCATTAAATTCTTCGGAAATATCCGCAGTGTCATTGACTTGAACGGGGCAACTTGTCAATATTTCTTTACCTTCACTCTGGCCGGCAAGAAATACACCTTGTCCTTTTAAATCTGTTATTGTTACTGATATCAGGCGAGGATTTATTGTTTGAATTATCACCCAAGAAGATAACAAAAGCACTAAACCAAAAATGGAACCGAAAATTCTGCTTTTGGCGTCTCCCATTGCCTCAGGATTACCAGCAGAAGTCAAGTACCGGATAGCGCCTATAATTAAAGATAAAACAGCAAGGGCACCGCCAAGACCTATTAAAAAGCCGAATAAATAATTTCTATAATCAGTAAGACTTGGCTTACCTGGCAAGCCGGGTAGGGATACTTCTAAAGCCAAGCACTGGTTGGCATTTAAAATAAACCAAAGAAAGACAATTAAAAAATATGGATATTTTTTTTGCATGTTTCTATAATTAAAAACGAAAGAAAAAGAAAAGTTTATTTTTATTTTCTGTCTAAATACTGCAATTATCCAGACAGTCAGTATTGTTATTTTATCCTTTTTTCGCAGCATTGCCAATTATCCATCAGTTCTGTCCCAAGAATTTTCCCTACTAAGTTTCCATAACAGTAAGATTTGAATACTTTTCCCGCCAATATGGTTTCCCAAGTTGATATCGGGTCTATATTATAATCTTTCATCATAGTACAACTAATTAACATTGTTTCTTTTTGGAAAACAGTTGATATAGTACTGCATTCGTTCGCTTTTTTTCTGGAATAGATTAATCGTTTTAAAATTTCTGGCCTGTTTTGCTCCAGAGATTTTTTTAATTTTTCAAGCGCTTTTTGGATTTCTTCATAATACCATTTAACACCCTTATATTCCGTTCCTTCCGGGCATTTTTCATCTGCTTTTTTTCCGCGCAACAAATTAATCATTTTTAAACAAGGATTGCCGCTACAGGGCTGCGGATTACAGCCGCAAACCAACTTTGTTCCAGTTTGATTGCCATCTTCATCATACACTGGGACTTCCTCTTGCCAAAAAATACAATCTCCATCACAGGGGTTTTCAGAGTCGCTGCATTTGCTATCACATTTGCAATAATTTTTTTCTTCGCCAATCCCTTTAATATATTGTATTATATTCTCTGTTTTTTCAGTAAAATCTTTGATGTTTTTCATTAATTCTTCAGCCCACGCTTCTGCTTCGTCAACGGTCTGGCCGACAGGAATCTCTCTTTCTTTCGGGCAAACTTTGGTTTCTGCTAAAATTGTAGTTTTTATTTCTTTTTCTTGTAATAAAATTTCTTCCAGTTTGCGTCCGTAAGCCTCTTCCCACCAATCGGTCGAACAGTAAAAAGTTAATGGATCATCGTTATAAGAAAAATCCATACACTCTGCACCGCAAAAAAGACATTTTTCTTCAAGTTTTGTGCATTCAGCGTTTTTACAAGGACACTGAGGGCACTTTGAGAAGAAAGGACATTTTGCGCTTTCGGGATATAAAGGAGGTAGTATGTCTTTTTTAAATATAGTGGCGAAAAAAGCGCTTAGATAATCTTTATGACGAGTTGGGTTTTGGTATAGGTATAAAGAAGAATACGGTTCTGATTTTTGTACAGGTTTTTTTAAACAATCAGGGTAGCCGGCATATTGGTCTGTGCAATAAATGCACATAGAAGATTCCACGCATCTTTTAAAATCTTCAAAAACACTATAGGTTTTTGCACAACTTCCAAGAACCTGAAAATTGACATAACAACTTTCCTGTTCAAAAAGGAATTTAGAGTCCTCAAGACAAAGATTTTCGCATTCTTCAAGAAAATCTGGACAGTTTTGATATTTTTTTTGGCACAACTCCTTACATTGATTGCCCAATGTTATTAAACAATCTTGGAAGGATTTAAATCCAAAATCATTATTTCCACATTTATAATAATTAGTTTTGATGCAATCAATATTGTCGCCGCAACCCTTTAATCCTTGGAAAGACGTTAGGTTTATACCGGGTGAACATATTTTTTGGCAGGTGTTAAAACGAGATGTGTCGCTCCAACCAAATCCTTTACAGTATTCAGAAATATCAACACTTTTTTCCGTGGAGGGGTCTTTGAAGGGTTTTTGTATCTCTATTTTTATATTGTTTTTATCTGATTTCTCCTTTATTTTAAGGAAATCGAAATAAGACTTTGATAAGTAGCATTTTGTCAATTTAGTTTCAGCGTTTTTTAAATTATTTAAATCAAGCTTAAATTCTTCTTTCAATTTAGACAATTTTTCTTTCAAATACATTAATTGCTCGATAAGTTTTGCTTTTTCCCATTCCTCTTTTTTTATAACCTTTACTTTTTTGTCGTTAAGGTCGATTTCCTCCTCCATGGTGGGTAAAATTGTCGTCTTATCGGTCCTATATTCATCCAGCCCCTTATAATTCTTGCCCGGACCGTCTTCGCAATCTTTTATAGGTATGGGACCATGTTCTATTTTTTCTTTCACCTCGGGCAGACAGCATTCTTTTTCTCCTTTGCAAGAAGCCCTTACACAATCACCCTTACAAGGGATATTTGTTCCTATTAAGCCATTTAGGTTTGGACCGCAAGATTGTTTGGCTTGGCAAGTAGAACAATTTAAATCGCAATTTTCTATATTTCGGCAACTGCAATTCTCCATCAATTTTGCTATTTCTTCTGACAAATCGCTGAATATTTTTGATTTTTTTTCAAAGGCTTCAGATAATTTTAAAATGCAATCCACCCTATCATGGCCCATTAAAGTTGGCTCCCAACCTGCTGTTGTTGCGTTACCATCAATAGGATCCCCCCTAAAATCAAAGTCATAACAATCCATAGTTCTTGTTAAAAGGGTTTCAGTTAAGGTGCCGATTGGAATTTCATAATAAACTGCAATTGGTACTATTTTCTCCGGAGTTACTGTAGGGATGTTAATTGTCGGGATGGGGAAACCCAAAGGAGTCATTTTTAATTTGATCAAATCAGGATTGATAGTATACATTATCAACCAAGAAGACAATAAAATAAGCAGGCCCAAAATTCCTGCCTTTATCCATTCTTTTCCTTCGCTGGTTATTTTCCCCATCCCAAAAGAAACCAGATAATGGATACCCCCGAACATTATCACCATAACTGCCAAAGTGCCGGCCATTTGCATTACAAAATTGAAAATATAACTTACATATTGGGGCAGAGATGGATTTTGTCCCAATCCAGGGAGCTCAACCTCAATGGCTAAAACTAAATTAGGCCCCAGTATTATGTTTAGTAGAAAGGATAAAAACAAAACAATAAGGAGCGAGAAAACAAAAAACAAATAATTCTTTTTATTGCTTTGCATTTATTAATTAAGATTAATTAATAAGATTATACGAAGTTCTGCGTCAATAAAAATTATGACTCGGCCATTGATTTCATACTGTTTCTTATAAGCAACCAACCGCCGATAAGAGCACTTCCTATAAAATCCAATAATCCAATATCATCAAGCCCGAAAATAAGAAGCAAAAAACCCATTAAATCAATTAAAAAAGCCATGGGTAACATTATAACGCTTTCTGGCGCAGTAAGATTGCCCTCGCTTTTTAATTGGGTAAAAACACTGATAGACCAGGCTGGTATTAAACCACCTATCCAGGGGATTAACTCTATTATTACTGTTATTAAAAATTTCTTTATTATTTTTTTCATAATATATATACTTTTGTTCGATGTTCGATCAGTCGCCTATTTGGTTTTTAGAAAAAAATAAACTATGATTTATTGTCCTTCCATTCTCTTTTTCGCCGCCCTAATATTTAAAATTTCTTCTGGCGCGGTGGTGATTATCCGATCTTCTGTAGAACTGGCGACAATTTGTATTGCCACGTGTTTTCTACCGGCAAAGAAAATTCCTTCACCGACCGCCGCTTCCAACAATATATATTTCTCTTGTTCAGTAATATTAAAAACTTTTTGGACAACATCAATAGTGGCTGGCGATTGTTTAAGCAATAATGTCATTGAAGAATTGGTAATAATTGGCTGACCATAATCAGATTTCATAAAATCAGCCACATCTTGAGTAATAGTGGTTACCCCTAGCCAGTACTTGCGGGCGCGTTTAGCTAAGCCGAATAAGAATGAGGCTCCTTCTGTAGTTTGCATCAGCCACCAGGCCTCATCCACAACCAAAATTCTCTTCTTTAATTTTGACCTGACCACATTCCAGATATATCGCATAACTATATAAAGGGCCATTGGCCTTAAACTTTCTTCCATATCTCTTATTCCAAATACAATCATGTTTTTATCCATTGTTATATTAGAACGTTGATTGAAAAAATCAGCATAAGTGCCTTTAGTGAACTTTTTAATCCTTCTTACTAAAGATTCTGCTCCGGACATGCTTTCTAAAACTTCTTCAAAATCAGACATTAAAGGAATGTTTTCCTGCCAGGTTTCAGGCTCTGACTCCGGAGTAATATCGCGGATAGCATAAGTTTCAGTTAAGGCCTGATCTATAATACTATCTTCTTCCGGGCTTAAACCGCCCAGCATAATTCTTAATAATCCGACTAAATTAATAATATTAGACCTTAAGACGTCTTCCTTGTTCTCGCCTTCAGCCGGAACCGGAAGGTCAAATGGGTTAAGTTGATGAGGGGAAGTCAGAGAAATTTTAAAGAATGATCCTCCTACTGCGTCAGCTAAAGCCTCATACTCATTTTCAGGATCAATTACGATTACGTCTATCCCCTGCATTAAATAGCGTAAAATTTCCAGTTTAATGGCATAGGAATTATGAACAAACATTCCTGCTTGGCCAGCGAGAAAAACCTCATTGTCCACAGTAAGGTCATAAACATATTTTTCCTTTTTATTTTCAATTTTTTTAATTTCTGTAATTGGATCCCAAAATAGTTCAGAATTAGCTAAAATTTTCAACTGCTTTAATTTTTCTTCAACCTTCGGGATGTTATTTGTTAAAATACTTTGATAATTTTCCCAAATAAACTGAGCTGATTTTTGAATCATTCCATAACAAGTATTGCTTGCAGGCCTCTCAATCAAAGCAGTTTGTAAAGAACAATTATAGTATTTTATCGGAAGTTCCATTTCTCGGAACCCTAAATGGATCGCCGATTTTATATTTTCTAAATAAAAAGAATTTCCATTAATAACCTCAATTGCTTTTAGAACATTGTTTGATCTGGGTTCTACTTCTTGATTTTTCATTATCCGCCAACTTTGGCCTAATGTTTGCCAAAGAGCCCGATTCAATTCTTTATTATTTTTTCCCAGAGAAATTACCGTACTTAAATTTGGAAGTTCTTCCAAGGTTTTAAAGGTTGAATGTGAATTTTTGAAATGTTGAATTTTTTCTTCAATTTTAGTTATTATTTTTTGGAGATTTTGGGGAGAGGGATGACGGACTTCTCTTTTCCATTCGGAGATTTCAGGGATTCCGTGTAACTGAAATCCAAATAGCCGATATATTTCTTGAAAGATTAATTCTAACCCAGGGATAAGATCAACATTAGTATTTCCTTCTTTTTGAATAATTTCTGAAAGTTGCTTTCTTTTTCTCTCCGAAATAAAATTGATATTTTCGGCAAATTTTCTTAAATTGTCTTGGCCGGAAATCGAAATTTTCCAATAAATTCTTTTACGTTTCCAATTAGAATTAGTAGTTTTCTTTTTTGTTTTTGATATTCTTCCTATAACTCCAAAGTAAAATAAAAGATAAGCAATTTCTGAAATTAGTTTTTTAGATTTAGATACAGCGCAAATTCCTCCTTTTTCAACTCCTCCGTCACCCTCAAAATAGCCTGAAATATAACTGGCGATTTTTTCTTTTTCTAAATTAAAAATAAACGGCAAAACTTTTTTTTGGCCCGACTTGTTTTTTCCGCCTAGTGCTTTTATAATTTCTATAAATATCCTTGAACTAATAATTATTCCCTTGTTTCCGTAAAAAAACGGAACCTCGCATTTTTTAAGAGAAGCATCAAGAGCCCCTAAAACTTCCATGTCTATATTGGTTATTATCACAGCCCTTTCTGTTATTGTTCCTTCAGCGCATATTAACCCCAATAGTTTCAAAAAATCAGTTGTTACTGGGAAATCAACGGGATAAGTGCATCTTTTTTCTCCGGTTTTCGAAACAATTTTAATATCTTTTAGAATTAGGCACGTGGCTTCGATTTTTAAAAAGTCTAAAATTTTCCAGAAATAATCTATTGGAATTACCCGGTTTTCTTTATACTTATAAAGATACTTGTCTAGTTTTTTATTTAAAATAGATTTTTTTAAAATTTGATAATTCTCTTTAATCAAATTTTCTCCGCCCGTAACATAAACATTTTTTGACTTCTTAAGAATTTCTAAAAGATTAAGGAATTTTATAGGAGAACCGCTTGCAGAAACATTTCGCGGTAGGGGAACGTATTCACCTTTTATTACTTCAGAGCTTTTTGAAACAGTTATCGTCCCATTTTTAAGAATTAGCATATTGTGGTCTCCTGTTGTTGTGATTTCTCTACCGCTTCTTGTTTTAAATTTGTAAAAAACATCCGTTGCTTTTTTTCTAGCGGCAACGCTCACTTTTGACCACTCTCCTTTTAGCTCTTTATTAAAGGCGTAAACTTCAATATCAGGATTAATTACTCCCTCTAATTCTTCGTCGATTTTAGTTAATCCTTGTTTTTTGATTAGTTTTTCTATAACAGGGCCGATTTTTAATAATTGAATTTTACCTTTATTTTTGATTAAAACTGGTTCAGAACCTAAAATGCTTTTTCCACTACCCGCCTTGGCGAAAACGACTGAATTCGCATTCTCTAAACTGAATCTATCAAACAAAATAAGAGAATTATTGTGACGATTAACTCCGTAAAGAATCCCTTCATTAGAACTTAAATCAAAAGAAATAAAAGGAAAAGCAGTTGAGAGGGGCGCTGTATCCATTGGCACGTGAATATCAATAAGGTCTAAACCGTAAGGGTTGCAAGAAATAAATCCCTCCCTTTGTTTATAAAGGGCAGGTTTAATATAAATTAAACGAGATTCAAAAATAGACCTTAAAGTAAGTTCGGTATCTTTTAAGGTTTTTTCTGTGTTTTCATAGATGGTAATATACAGGCCGAAACGGAACATTCTTTCTTGGGCTGTTTGCAAAGAATCTCGCAGCGCTTCAATATTTTGGTAAGCCATTTGCAGAGCTGGATCGCGGATTAGTCCTTTTTCTTCTCTTTCCATAATTTCAGAAGAAACCTCAGTAACCTTTTTCCTTAACTTTTTTAAAATCAATTCAGTGCTAATGGGGTGGATATGAAAAGAAATATCCATCGGCGTGTTTAAATTAATAACCGGGGATAGCCAGCCGGTATTTAGATATCTTGGGTAAGAAAATATAAAAAAAGACCGAGATAATCGTTCCCCCAGCTTTAGATGGTTCTGTTCAACCCCCACATAAGGAGGGGCAATTATATCTCTCACATCAAAAGCTTCCTCTTCAAAGATTTTCTCTATGCTTTCTTCCTCTTTCTTTTTTAAAAAAGGTAACTCAAATTTCATAGGGTTGTTATTTAATTAACTCTGGAAGTATTTCGGGATAATAACCTATTTCAGCTTGTTCGGGGTGATGAATAGCCCAGAAAAGTTCAATCAATTCAGCTGTAGTTAAAGGTATAGCTTCTAAGCCGCATCGCCTTAATCCCATAGCCAAAAATTCCATTCTTTGCCATAATTGGGTTTTGCATCTCTGGAAATCAGCATCGGTCATTGTATTTGCCGGTTGTTTGTCTTTTTTGCCGAATAATTTACTTAGGCCGAATTTTTTTGTCATACCCCTAACTCCCAGCGCCTCCATTAGAGTATATGGGACTACCGTATAAAAGTTTTTTGTCATAATAGTATCACCCTGAACCAATTGTTTTATAAACTCGCGGTAAGAGGCGGTTTGTTCTTTTAACAATTCACTTGTTTGTCTTTCTTCTAAATCCTTTAGTTCATCTAAATAGGGCGTGATATTTATATTTCTTGATTGGATAATAATCTGGCAGGAAAAGTCCAAACTATTTAAAAAGTTTTGAAAAGCATAAATAATAGCTGTTTGTTCATCATCGGATTTTAGAGCAAAATTTAAAGAAGAGACCATTAAAACCCCCCTTAAACCCTGGTTCTTTAAGATTAATATTCCTTCTCTGATATCTTGTACCTCTAAAAAATCTTGGGTAGATGCATCTGGCATAGTTTTTATATAAACAGTTTGCTACTTCTACTTTATTTTTAATTCCACTTTCGTCCTTAGCTTTTTCAAGCCACTTTTTTGGCCAATTTTCAGTGTTTTGTCTTCCTCAATTTTTTTAATCTCTGGCCTGCGTATAGTTTTAAAAGGGTAAAGAGATTCTTTTTTCTTCCAAGTGTAGTTTTTAGCGCCGGTTATAAATCCAATTGAATTTAATAGAACCGTTAGCAATGGTATGCCGTTTATCTTAAAAAATCCCAATAAAACAGCGCTTCCGCCTACAATTATAGCGGCCACTATAAATAAAAAGAAGGGAAGAATAGCATAAAGAATAAAAAGAATTGCCCCGGCTATAACAAGATAAACAAACTGTTTGACAGTAAGGAAAAAAGCCATTCTTGCTTCTTCTTCAATAAACTGGGGGACTGGGTATTGTTCCATGTTTATATATTATAGCACAGCAAAAAAAACAATAGTAAAATTGAGTTGTGAAGAAGTTCCCAAAATATTTGACAAAAATATAGATAGATGATATAATCCAGCATTACCAAGAAATGGTTTCTTGGTAATATCGCACACTGACAACTTAATATAGAAGGAGAATTAAAATGATTATCTCAATATATCTAGCTTTGGCTTGTCTAATTATTTTGCTTTTGGTTTTTTCTTTTACAAGACTTTTAAAACCACGATGCCCTGTTTGCCATAGCAGGCAATATTCGTTGGTGGATCAGTTCACCGGTTGGGACCGCACCAGTGAGGTTTATAATTATTGTTGCAATTCATGCGGTGCCAAGTTTCAGGTACACAAAAACTATTAAATTTAAAAATTGGTGATGTTATTGCAATGAGGTTTTTGATGTTTGATGTATTTCTACATGGCGTTAAACCACCCAGAAAGGAGAACAATATGAACACCTACATAGTTATTCCGGTTGTTGTTGCTGCTACTGTTTTTTTATTGGTTTTACTCTTGGTTTGTCGGGGAAAGCGATGTCCCCACTGCAAGAGCGGCCCAGAGTTTCATCGGCAAATTAAACAGCACGTCGATTATAATGGGCCTCACTCCTTTTACAGATATAGTTGCAATATATGTGGTACCGAATTTGATGTAAAACATAGGAGTAAGGGTTTGATGACATAAGAGACAACCCCCATTGTTTTATTGTCAATATAACCCGTTTTGTATTCTTAAATGTCTAGAGAGGAGGCGTTTGGAATTGTATAGCAAAAGATTCGTCCAAACAATGAAGTATGCTTTCTTCTAAACCAACTGTAAGTCGGTCAGCAATCTTAAGGCGCTCCGTTTTAAAACGAAGCGCTCTTTTTATTTTGATCTTTAATATATAAAACAAAAACAAATTAATATTAAAGTTAAGGATAATATAAACACAGGCAAAATATTTGACAAAACCTAATCTAGGTGATATAGTTTATATATTAAGAAGTGATTTCTTAACGGGATTGTAATTTAACAACTTTTATAAGGAGAAAAAGTAATGTTGAGAAAGAATCCAGCAGTGTGGTCTTTATTGGGAATTGTGGTAGCGGTAATTTGTCTTTATTTTCTACCCAGTTGGTGGTTGTTTTGGTGTTTAACACTTTTGATTTGCACGAGTTTCCTTTTTCTAAGATTTACTATCGTAGAAGAGGGAACAGCCAAAGCAGTGATGATTTTAGGGAAATTTTCAAAAATTATCTTCCAATGGGAAGACCATTGGATAGATACCGATTGGAGTATTTGGAAAAAACAAAAAGAGGGGGAAGAAAGGGAAAAAGGAAGCGAGAATAAGATAGAAAAACGAGTTTGGGGTCGAATTTTAGGTGGATCATGGATTTATTTTTGGCCTTTCCAAAAAATCCATCAATATAAACATCGATGGACAGATATAAGGTTAAAAGATAGCAGGATGGAGGTTGAGTTTCATGAAGAAGATGGTTTTGGGCATGTGTTATTAAAACCAGCAGTTTATGCTTTTAAACTTACTGCCGTTGAAACTAAACCACCAGAAAGAATACCGGTGGACGTGTTATTTCTCGTAACCTTACGAATAACAAACCCTTACTCATTTTGCTTTATTGCACCCCCAACTCCGATAGAGGACATTTTAGCAAGAGTTTCAGCAGAAGCAAGAGCGCTTGTGACTGCTTGTCTAATAGATGACCTTTTACAATTAAAAGGAGCATCTCTTTGGAAATTACTAACAGAAGCAAAAGTAATCGAGGATACTTTGCAAAAGTGGGGCGTGCAGCTCGCGGAAAAAGGAATTGAGATTAAAGAAATTAATCTCCCACCGGATTATCAGAAAGCTGCAGCTTCTGGGCAAGAGCAAAGGTTGCGGGCGAAAGGCACAGCCACCCAGACAATAGGAGCAATGGTGGCAATGATTGCTGAGGCCACTGGCCAAGATGTCGAAGTTATACAGGGAGAATTCCAAAATCCCGAGGCAGCTTTTAAAAAGTATGAAAAGTTAATCCAAGTCAATCTGGATTTCATTCAACGGCATATGGCCATTGACGGCGATGCTTTTATAGACATTAGAACCCAGAATCCTTTTTTAGATCTGTTGGCTCTCTGGAAAAAAATACCTGATGGCAAAGGAATGCCAGGTAGTAATAAATCTTCTGCCGGAAGTGAGAGTGACAAAATTAAAGGCAAAAAAGAGAATGCGAACAGCCCAGAGAATGACCCGAAAGGTCCTCTACCCGAACATTTAAAAAAAGAATTGGCGAAATGGGAAGATAAACACAAAAAACCCTAAAAAGGGGAAAGGGTTAAACCTCTCGGTTTAACCCTTTTTTTATTGGTCATTAATACTTATTCCTTATTCAATCGGTTCTCTATAAATATCTGATGATTTTTGGGATGGTTTTGATTTTTCAGAAGTTTCTATCGTTTTTCTAATTTTTTCAACGCTTTTTGATTTTCCTTGTTTTTTTCCAATGATAT
The DNA here is from genome assembly GCA_018895235.1 of Patescibacteria group bacterium. GTDB lineage: Bacteria > Patescibacteriota > Minisyncoccia > Minisyncoccales > Staskawiczbacteraceae > JAHIOM01. Next base: position 43,762 of record JAHIOM010000010.1, read on the forward strand.
TCTCTTCTGCAATTTTACCTTCATTATTATTTGTAGGAAGCGGTTTTATTATTAGTAAATCTTCTTCCATCGGGAAACTTTTTTTTTGTAAGATGGTTTTCGAGGGAAAAGCAACCTCTGGTCTGATTGTAATTTTTTTAGCAAAAGAAACAATTTTTTCCTTAATTTCTTTTATTAATTTCTCCGCGGTTTCTTTGGGTATATCTAATTGTTTTTGGAGAGAAGAAACCAGATCTTTTTCTGAAAGTTTATTTTCGGCAATATTTTTTGCGGCGTCCCTTATAATAATTAGCTTAGAAGGTTTCCCTTTGGTTCTTTTCTCGCAGCTTTCTTCTGGTGTTTCTTCTAGACCGTTATTTTTTAGAATACTAAAAATAACATCAACTATAGTTATATCTTCTGGTAGTGAAAAAACAATTTTTTGATTATTGTTGGGTCCCGGCATATTTTTGAATTAAGATTATTAAAAATATATATTATAGCGAATCAATGGCATTAATTTTATCAGTTAATTCTCTGCCCGTTGGCGTAGTGGATCCAGCAGCATAACGCATAGCTCTAATATCACCCAGATAACTTTTAAGCTTGTCTATTTTAGCCTGTGACATTTCTTCTCCCGATTTGCTAATTTTTTTAGCGCTTACATTTCTTATAAGGTTTATATTTACGGCGATATCGGATAGGTTTCTTATTTCGCCGACACTAAGTTTTGCGTAGGAATCCGAAACTGCTCGATCTTCGGCTTGGGTTCTATTAAGGCCGGGAGTTGTTTGCATTAATTCATTCACTTTTCTATCATTCAGTCGTCTTAATTCAGGATTTTTCTTTTCCGCTTCTTTTACATCAAAGCCACTAGCTACGGCTGCCCTGTAGTTTGCTACCGCACGAGGATTATATTGTGCATTACTTGGATCAAATATAAGTTTTCCTTCTTGAGCTGCTTTTACGGCGCTGGCTTCTATATCTTCTCTTTTCAGTCCCGGCCTTAATCCTCTGGCTCCAGCACGACTAACCACTTTATCTGGGTTTTGTGCGTAATCTGCATCCGCTCTCGCAGAGGCTTCTTTGCCTCTTTTTTCTTGTTTTTGGGTTAATGTTCCTGGAGAAATCCAACCCATTCGTTCCTGTGCCCCTGTTTTCCAATCGCCTAACTTTTGGCCGATTTTTGAGTCCTTGCCAAGTGCTTTACTCCCTACTGCTTTACCAGCTTTCAAGGAACCCCTGCCGACTGCTTTTGCAACACTTATTCCAATTGCTGCTCCGATTGCAGATGATTGCAAAGTGAATAAAAAACCGATTATCATTATACAGCCCGGCAGTAGGAACTCAAAAAAATCTTGGAATAAAGATACGCCACCTATATCTACTGATGAAGAAGGTGCCGCCATTATCTTTATTGAATTTGATGCTAAATAAAGCGTGAATCCAGCCGGTATCCCGATAATGCACCATTGTAAAAAATTATTCCACCACATTTTAAAATATTGTTTTGTAAAAGGGAAAATATAACAAACAAAAGCAATGGGCGAGAAAATAACCAATATCATAAGCATAATATGTCTTGCTGTGAATAAAAAAAAGAAAAGGAACAAAACAAAACCCGCCATAATATTAAAAAAAGTATAACTCATGGATATCATAAGATTTGTGACGGGGCCTTTATCCCATTTTAACGCACCCCATTGCGTTTCCCAAGCAGGAATTGTATAAAACCTTCCCGTTCCAAGAAAGTGTTTTGTCGCTATATTTGAAGCATCAATTATTACCCCGCAAATTACAGGAGAAAAATTAATCAAAATAGCTACTATAATTAAAGGCGCTAAAAGTTTTTGGGCCTGATATTCTTTCATTCTTAATATAGTTGCTATAGCAACGGCCACAAAGCCCAGCACAATAATCATATTCGCAATATCCCTGACTATTGTCCACCCAGCCTTGACCATTTCGTTATTGTCAGGCATGTAACCGCTGCTGATTTTGATTACCGCGCTAAAAAGTATATCACCAAGAGTAGCAAACAGCCAAGAGATCCCCATATATAAAATACTGAAGCCAAAAATAAGTGCGTTAAATAGGTTATCTGTTACTGATTTGGGTATATCAGGGATAATGTGTCGCCAGGTGAAAAATAGTAAATCCCACCAACTCCATTCTTTATCGGTAAAAATTTTAGCATTAACAAATTGAGGTAGAACAACAAGGGCAATTAAAAATAAAAATAAAATTTTTTTATTCATTTTTTAAAAAGAAAAAAGAAAGTTTTTTAATTTTTTCGTATACACATAAGTACGTTACAAGAGTTAAATTATTTCTTTATTATATCATACGTTAAAAACAACAGACAATGTCAACTCCGTAGTAATAGAATTTCGTAAATAAAAAACAAACATTCATCTTTATTGTATATTATATATAAAAAAAATGGCAGAGGGTTATCCCCTGCCAAAACTTTTGTAGGTTAATTCGGTTGTTTTATGGTCACTTCGGTTTGTTTTTTTTGGTTTGATACCATTAAGTCAGACGTTTTAACGTCAAGCTGAATATGAGAAGAACCATCAGCGTTCATAATCCAGATTTCCCTTTTCCCGTTATCATACTTATACCCTCGCACATAAACAATCTGTTTCCCGTCGGGCGACCATGACGGGGAGAATTCCTCATAATAAGGTTCATCTTTTTTCTCTCTTTCTTCTTCTGGTGTTCTTTTCGGCTTGACAGCGGTTAGGGGACTGACATTTTTTCCATCAATATCAATTTTCCAAATACGCCTGCCCAAGAAAACCTCACCGTAATTATCCTCAAAGACAAAAGCTATTGTTTTACCGTCAGGCGAGAAAGAAGGTTCGCTGTACTCATAGCGATCGCTTGGCCCCCCTTCATAATGACTAGTCGGTCGGTATCCCTGTTTTATTTTTCTCTTTAACTCTTCTCTTTTTTCTTCTGTTTTGGTTAGATTAATTTTGTTTGTCCCGGAGACGTCGAATATATAAACATCTCTGTTAGCATAAATAATCTTCTTGCCGTCTTCAGAAAAACACACATCTCCCCAAAATAATAGCCCCGGGATTTTTATTGCGCCAATAGGTTTTCCCGTTGGTTCAATTTGGTAAAAGATACCCGGGTTTCTGGTCCGATATATGATTTTTCCGCTCTTTAGCCACTGGATAAAAGAGGGAATCTGTTTCCCGTTGGTCTTCAATATGAAAGAGAAATTAATTTTAGCAACGTTCGCTTTCCAAAGATAAATTTCGTCTTGTTCGGAAAAACCATTCGGGGAGTCCATAAAAACAATTTCGTTGCTGCTTGGCGACCAATCGTAGTTCCCAAGGAAGCAGTCGGAAATCAGAAGGGGTAATATGGGTTTTTGTGGTAGCTCGGGGGGTTTGTATCCGCCAGGATAACCCTTTGCTTCAAGGGGTTTTTCCCTTGCGCTCATTCCCGGCGCCAGAGCCATTGGACGGTCCGTGAACCAGTAAAACGGCAATATCGCCTCTAGATTAGAACCACTTGGCTCAACCGTTAAAATATTAAAAGCCTTTAATGGTATTTCTTTGGCGTTGCCCGCAGAATCCTCTTTAATTTCGCGCTTTTCGCATGTCGCGACAAACGCGATTTTTTTGCCGTCAGGCGACCAGCGCGGATTGCCAAAAGAGAGAATGCGAATTTCTTTTGCCAGAGCATCTTTGTCTCCAGCAAAGACCGCATTCCCGAAAACAAGCATCCCGACAATTAAAACAACAATTAAAAGATTGGCTCGTGTTTTATTCATTTCCTTTCTCCTTACAGAGTATTAAGTTGGCAAAGAACCAAAATTAATGGTCTAATTTTATAGTAAAACTATCAAGCGGGGCTGTCAATGCGCCTTAAAAGTTTTAGTAAGAGCTACCCAATTTTTAATAAAAAAATTTTCAGCCCTTTGTTTTGGATTTATTCTGTTTTTCAAAAACCAAGAGAGAATTTTTTCCTTATTTAATTCTAATCCTTTCGTTAAATTATTGGTAAGTTGTTTTCTTGGTTGGGAAAAGCCGGCTCTTGCAATTTTAAAAAACAAGTCCGCGCTTATCCGCGGTTTTTTTATGTCGGATATTTTTAATATTGCGCTGTCAACTTTTGGCTGGGGCCAGAAAGATTGCTTTGAAATATAATCAATTATTTCCGGCTTCCCATAAAATTGGACAGATACTGCCAGCAAATTCATTTTTGGCGGTTTTGCGCAGATTCTTTGAGCAACCTCTTTTTGAACCATTAAAACCATTAATTTCGGGGGGACTCCATGCTCCAGAAATTTTCTGATAACCGGAGAAGTAATATAATATGGCAAATTTGCCACCACCTTATACTCTTTAGTTAATTTCAAGTTTTTGATTCTTAATATGTCAGCGCTAATAACTTCTAAATTTTTAAAACCACTGAAACCCTTTTTCAAAACTTTTGCCATTTTTTGGTCTTTTTCTATTGCGATTACTTTTTTCACTCTTTTTATTAATTCCTGCGTTAAAATCCCGGTGCCAGGCCCAATTTCCAAGACAATATCAGATGGTTTAAGATCAGCAGTCCGTACAATCTTTTTTAATGCGGTTTTATCTATCAAAAAATTCTGGCCCAAACCCCTAGAGGGTTTAATTTTCTGTCGAGTTAGCGTATTTTTAGTGTTTCTTATAATATTTTTGGTCATATTTAATTTATAATACCTCTTTTTGGTGTGTGGATAAAATCAATTGACAAACATCTTCGTGGGATATATTCTAAAAATAGAGAAGGCGCTGTGTTTTCTCATTATGTCCTTCAATCTTTAACAATTGAATAAGGAGAAGAAAGATGAAAAAGATGCATATAATTTTATTGGTTGTGACGGTGTTTATTGTTTTGGCAGGTTTTTCTGTAGCAGGAGCAGCGATAGACCCCCCCTACGTACCTAATTTAACCTTTGGGCCGAATCCACGAGGTTTTGGTTTAAATTGGGGTGTGGCGTTACTAGTAATAGGAATTGGGATGATTGTGCTTGTAATAGTATATTATTTAGAAAAAATAGCTAAACAGCAAAAGAAACTACTTGAAAACCAAAAAAAAAGATAGTAAAGCCCCCTTAGTGAAGCCCCTTTAAAGAAACACAAACAACCCATTAACGTCTAGAAACTATTCCAAATAAAGCCGGGCTTGCGCCTGGCTTCTTTTTTTTAAACTTATACAAGCGAGTAAGAGTGTGCCCCGTAGTAGAAATTTGATAACCATTTTACTGAGGAAAATGTTGTGGAAAAATCAAATTTCACTACGGGACTAGCCCAGTAGAGAATTTTGACTTTTATCACAACAGCCTATTTATCTGGGTTGGTTGTCAAAATTCTTCTACTGGGGATAAAATCAATTGACAAACATCTTCGTGGGATATATTCTAAAAATAGAGAAGGTGCTGTGTTTTCTCACCGCACCCTTCAATCTTTAACAATTGAATAAGGAGAAGAAAGATGAAAAAGATGCATATAATTTTATTGGTTGTGACGGTGATTGTTGTTTTGGCAGTAATTAGCTTGCTTACAACAGAAGTATTAGCTCTTGATCTACTTGACACTAGTCGAGTCGTTGACAATATGAAAGGTCTTTCTGGCCTTCCTGACGTAGAGAACAGGATACAAAGAGCAATAGTAATAGGAGTGGTGGTAGGAGCGGTGACATTGTTTGTTATATTTTTAGTTGAAATAGCTAAACAACAAAAGAAACCACTTGAAAACCAAAAAAAAGATAGTAAAGCCCCCTTAGTGAAGCCCCTTTAAAGAAACACAAACAACCCATTAACGCCTAGAAACTATTTCCAATAAAGCCGGGTTTGCGCCTGGCTTCTTTTTTTTAAACTTATACAAGCGATAAAATCAACAATAGCCGGCCTTCCATTGGTTGTGTTCTACTGATTAATGAGAGTGTGGATAAAATATTGACTATAAGGTTGAAAAGTGATATTTTTGAGATAGCCTAACTTCTTTGTTTAGTTAGTTAAAGATAGGGAAATTTGTGCTAAATAAATAACCAATAATAAAGAAGGAGGGTTTTAAAATATATTCCTAAGCTATCTTTTCAAAATTTGAAGAGTAAGATCTTAGTCCTCTGCCATTACATATGGAAAAAAGTCAGTGTTGTGGCAGAATTCAGGGGTTTATTCAAAACTCCTTGTTTTTATTATAGCTTGATTATAATTGTTATATTGGGTTTGGTCTATTTTAGCGTTAACCGTTTCCCTAAAACTGTTATTTGGCAGAGCCTAAGCTATTTTAACAGCGCTAATACTTCTTTTTCTGATAATGTTCTGAAAAACTCCGATTCTCAAACAGGAGTTTTATTTTTTGGTCAAAACCAGAATTTGTTTTTAGAGCTGCCCGAACTGAAGATTATTCAAGGAGACAGTTTAGCCGCTCTTACTCCGCCAAGGGCGCTTTCTTTGAAGGTTTTGGGCGCGTTATTCGGCCAAGGAGAACAACCGAGAAAAGAAATTATTGAGTATACTGTCCTTTCGGGCAATACCTTAAAATCTATTGCTCAAAATTTTGATATTTCTCTTGATACTTTACTTTGGGCAAATGAACTTACTGCATCATCAAAAATCAAGATTGGCGACAAATTTATTATTTTACCGGTCTCGGGTGCCATTCATTTTGTAAAAACAGGCGATACTATTAGTACGATTGCTAAAACTTATAAAGCTCAAGTTGAGGATATTATTGAAATAAACGAAATCGCAAATGAGTCTGATATATATATAGGCGATATCTTGGTTATTCCTAACGGAGTTCCTCCTAAGAAAACATTTGAACCAACTCAGACATATCTAGCTGATAATTACTTTATTTTCCCGGTGGAAGGAAAGATAAGCCAAAGACTTCACTGGTATAATGCTGTAGATATTGCCAACAAATGCGGGACTCCTGTTTTTGCTGCGGCTCCCGGGGTTGTCCAAAAAGCCAAGTATGGCTGGAATTCAGGCGGCGGGAACGTTGTCACAATTTTACATAAAGATAGTATAGTCACTTGGTACGGTCACCTTTTGAGTATTTTTGTAAAGCCCGGGGATATAGTGGATGTTGGCCAGAAAATTGGTTTGGTTGGCGGCCAGCCTGGTACAAGTGGAGCAGGTATTTCAACTGGTTGTCACTTGCATTTCACGGTTATCGGAGCAAAGAATCCCCTTGCTAAATATCCTTTTGGGTATCAAATAAAATATGTACAAAATTAAATAGTACGAACTAAAAAAACAGGAGAACATCCTGTTTTTTGTTGCGTAAAATCTTAACTTTGTTTTGGTATTAATTTTCTTTTAACCTATACATTAAAGCTTCGGCAGTATGATTATATCGGATGATTTCTGACAGGTCCAAATCAGCAATAGTTCTGGCGACTTTTAAAACCCGGTGGTAACCGCGGGCAGATAGTTTACCTGAGTCAACATATTTTCTTAAAAGGTCGTGGGATTTTTCATCATGGTTACAGTGTTTTTTGATTTCAGGAACGTTTATTTCGGAATTTACCAAGATTTTATCATTGCGGAATCTTTCTTTTTGGATTTCCCGCGTTCTTTTAATTTTCTCCCTTATTTTTTCGCTTAACGACTCTTGGGGTTCTAGAATCAATTTTTCGTATTTTACGCTTGGTACTTCAATAAAAAGGTCTAGTCTGTCCATAAGGGGGCCGGAGAGCTTTCGGCGATACATCGCGACCTGAGAGGGCGTACAGCTGCATTCTTTTTCCGGGTCGTTCAAATACCCGCAGGGGCAGGGGTTGCTGGCCGCTATTAACATAAAACGGCTTGGGAAAGTAAAGATATTTCTCGCTCTGGAGATTGTTATTTTACCTTCTTCAATCGGTTGGCGAAGAGATTCTAAAACATCCCGGCGGAACTCGGGGAACTCGTCTAAAAATAAAACTCCGCGGTGAGCAAAAGTAATTTCGCCCGGCCTTGGCGGGTTTCCCCCGCCCATTAAAGCTGCTTCAGAGCAGGTGTGGTGCGGTGAGCGGAAGGGCCGAGAGATAATAAATGGCTTATCTTCCGGCAATAGGCCAGCTATGCTGTAGATTTTAGTAACTTCTAATGATTCAGAAAAACTTAATTTTGGTAAAATAGACGGCACTGCTTTGGCCAATAAGGTTTTGCCTCCGCCCGGCGGGCCAAATAAAAAAATATTATGACCGCCGGCAGCCGTAATCTCAAGGGCTCTTTTTGCATATTCTTGTCCTTTTACCCAAGACAAATCAACAATATGGTCAGGATTTTCAATTAAATCCCTCTCTTCAAAACTATCGGGTTCCACTGTTTTTTTCCCTTCCAGATATTGGATTACTTCAGTCAGAGAGTCCAAACCGACTATTTTTAAATCTCCTGGATTTTTAAGAAGAGCAGTCACCAAGACCGCTTCTTTCGCATTTGCTTTTGGCAGAATCACTTCTTTTATGTTTTCCTTTCTTGCCAATAAAGCAAAGGGCAGGGCGCCTTTAACAGGTCTTAATTTTCCGTCTAAAGAAAGTTCGCCCAAAAATATTTTGTCTTGGGCGTTAAATTGAATTTGGTTTGAAGCAGATAGAAAGGCCAGGGCTATTGGTAGATCATATAAAGAACCTTCTTTTTTCAAATCAGCCGGCGCCAAATTAACTAAAATCTTAAGGGGCTTAGAAGAGGGAGAGGAAAGCTTTGAGTTTTTAATAGCGCTTCTTATTCTTTCTTTTGATTCTTCTATTGCTTTGTCCGGCAAACCGACAATATTAAAAGAGCGGAGGCCGCGTGAGACGTCAACCTCCACTTCTACAATTTTTGCGTCTAAGCCCACTATAGCGCCAGAGAGAATTTTAGATGGCATAATTATATAAATAGCTCCGCTGCTTCTATTTGCACTTTGTACAGAGTTTTGCCTCCGGGCATGCTTTTAATCTCGCAATATCAATAGATTTTCCGCATTTTCCGCATTTGCCGTATTTGTTCTTCTTTATTTTTTCCAAAGCCAAGTTTATGTCCCGCAACTTTAATTCAAGGGCATGTTCTATGGAGAGTAGTTTTTCATATTCTTGGAACTCATCTGCTTCTTCCTCGAGATCTCCGCCGTTAAACTTCGGATAGCGGGTGTTCCAATCGCCTCTTGGTTTTACGTCTTCTTTGGCAAAACTCTTTAATTCTTTTTCAATAGATTCTTTTTGCTGTTGCAACTTTTTTTCTAATTTTTTAAGTATTTCAGAATTCATATATTCTGTTGGTCTTAATTTTTATTGTTATTTCAAGATTATATGATACACATTAGCGAATCAAGGTTCTGCCGAGCGTTAGCGAGGCAGGTTCTTATCTTTGTTTTCTTCTGTTTTTTCCCATTTTTCAATGTTTTCTAAAAATCTTTTTCTTTCCTCCTCTTCTTTCTCAGAAGTTTCTTGTATCTTTTTTACCAGCTTTTCTTTTCTCCCGGCTTCCGGTATCCCTTTTAAAAATGGCTTTTCTTCAATATTTCCTCCTTTGGTCCACTCTTTGCGCCTAATTTCTTCCTTTCTTTTGCTCTCTATATTCGCCTTTTTTAGAGCCCCCTCATCTCTTTGTTCTTTTTGGGCTCTTCTTTTCTCTTCCTCTTTTGTCATTACGCCCTCATAAATTACTCTTAATGAATTGTTAGTTTCTGTAATTTTATCTCTTAATATTTTCTGTTCCTCTAAAACTTTTTGGTATTCGTCATTAGTACTTTTTATCGCGCTTTCTATGTTTTCTAACTCCCTTTCTATAGTCCACCTCTTTTTTTCCGAAGTTTCCCTCTTTTTTTCCAGACTCCATCTTTTTTTCTCTAATTTTTGCTTATTTTTCGGGACATTGGTTGTTTTCTCGGTTTCGCTGATTAATTTTTGTTCATCTTCAATCTTTTTTTCTTCCTCTGAATAAATTTTGAGATTTTCCTCAATTGATTCTTTCTCCAACAAAAGTTTATTCTTTTGTAGAAGCAGGGCGGGTTCTTTTTCTTTTTGGAGGTTTTGGAGCTGTTTCTCTAAATCAACTTTCTCTGATTCTAAATAAAAAATCTGTTGTTTCTCTTCCTCATTAGCGAAGTTTTTTAACTGTACCATCGCTTTTTTTTCTTCTTCTGATTTTTTTCCAAAAATCTCTGTCCTTGCCTCGACTTGCTTTTCCAAACTTTCTTTTTCAATTTCCTCTTGTTTGACTTTTTCTAATTTTGCCCTTTCAATTCTTTCTTCCTCAGGAGTTTTAATGCCCACTATTCTATCCCTTTCTTTTAATGCAACACCTTCTCTCAATTTTTGGATGTCTTTGCGCATTGTCCGTACCTCAGCTCTACTTAAAAACTCTTTGGCCTGTTCGTCTTCAATATCTGTTGGTACTTTTGCCATAATCTTAAGATGTTTGAATTATTTTTTTGTTTTAGGCTTGAAGCCGGCCTCGATTGCAGAAAGATTAATTCTGCCCATTTCATCAACGGATATTACTTTTACCGGTATAATGTCGCCTATTTTTACTATCTCGTTTACGCTTTTTATCCGATAGGGGACAAAGTTAGAAATATGCACGAGCCCATCTACTCCCGGTAGGGTTTCAACGAAAGCGCCGAAATCTAAAATCCTTTTTACCTCTCCCTGAAAAATCTCTCCAACCTGCACCTCCCTGGTCATGTTTTTGATTTGTTGGATTGTTTTTTCCACCGCTTCATCGTCTTGGCCGGTGATATAAACCAAGCCGCTATCTTCTATATCAATGCTGACCTTGTATTGTTCTATCAACTTATTTATTACGCTTCCCCTTGGTCCAACAACTTCGCCGATTTTGCTCGGGTTTATTTGGACGGTTTTAATTTTCGGTGCCCAGGGCGAAAGTGTTTCTCTTGGTTTAGATATGGTCTTATTTATTATATCGAGAATCTTTGATCTTGCCTCTTTGGCCAATGATAGAGCTTCTTTCATTATTTCCTTTGTGATGCCGTCTGTTTTAGTGTCCATTTGAATGGCAGTTATTCCATTTTTAGTGCCGGCCACCTTAAAATCCATTCCGCCAAGATGATCTTCCGGACCCTGGATATCAACTATTAGTTTTTGTTTTTCCGGGTCTTCATTTTCAGCCAAGCCAATTGATATTCCGGCTGCCACTTCTTTAATTGGGACGCCGGCATCCATTAAAGCCAGCGTTGTCGCGCAGACAGAAGCCATTGAGGTTGAGCCGTTACTGGATAATACTTCTGAGACAACTCTTATTGTATAGGGGAATTGTTCAAAATCAGGAATTAGAGGCAGTAGGGCCTTTTCAACCAAACAACCGTGTCCGATTTCTCTTCTTTTCGGTCCCCTTAAAAAACTGACTTCGCCCGAAGAATAGGGAGGAAAATTATAATGGTGCATGAAACGCTTTTTACCAATGAACTCCATACCTTCTAACAACTGCTGGTCTTTTGGTCCGCCTAAAGTCAGGATAGACAAAACCCTTGTCAGGCCGCGCGAGAACAGGCCGGAGCCATGAGTTCTCGGCAAAACCCCAACCTCGCAGGATATTTTCCTAAGTTCGTCTCTTTTTCTGCCATCAGGCCGTTTGTTATCTTCAATAATATTTTTGTAGATTGCTTTTTTAAGTTCTTTTTCAAAATATTCAAGCCCGGTTTTTATTTTTGTTGGGTCAGAGTATTTTTCTTTAATTAAATTAACTAATTCTTCCTTTAAGTCAGCTATAGTGCCGATGTCTTTTTCTTTCGGCGCTATAGTTTTTAATCCGTTCTCTAATTTATTTTTAGCGAATTCTTTCACTTCTTTTTCTAACTGATGATCAACGACAGTAGGTAAGGTAATTTTTTCTTTACCTATTTCTTCGGTTATTTTCTTTTGGAAATCAATAAGTTTTTTTAATTCTGGTTCAGCTGCCTTAGTAGCTTCTATAACATCTTCTTCTGAAATTTCTTTTGCTCCCATTTCTATCATATTAATCAGGATTTTTTTGTTTGCTTCAATAGCAGTTAAAACCAAATCAATGTCGCTTTTCTCTCTTTCTTCATAGGTTGGGTTAAAAACCCATTTCTTATCAACCCTTCGACTACGCTCAGGGTTGATGGTGAGCGGAGTCGAACCATCAATTCTTCCCACCCTTATTACGCTGACTGGTCCCTGGAAGGGTATATCAGAAATAGACAATGCCGTTGAAGCCGCAATCATACCCAAAACATCAGAGTCATTTTCTCCGTCCCATGAAAGACAAGTAACAATTATTTGGGTTTCTCTTTTGAATTCTTTTGGGAAGCGAGGCCTTATTGCCCTATCAATCATTCGGCCGGTTAAAATTGCTTCATCTGTCGGCCGGCCTTCTCTTCTGATAAAACGAGAGCCGAAAATTTTACCGGCAGCATAATGTCTTTCTTCGTAGTCAACCGTAAGAGGAAAAAAATCAACGGTTTCTGATTCTGCCGCCGACATCACCGCCGTTGCCAAAACTTCAGTTTCACCCATTTGAACCAAACAAGAGCCAGACGCTTGTTCTGCCCAGTTTGTTATTTTTATTTGCAGGATACGGCCGTTAATTTCAATTTGTTTTTTAATATCTTTTTCCATTATGTCTATTTTTTTTTATGTGTTTTTTAAAAGAAATTTTTGAGGAGTTTGGTCTAAATCTATAAATTCATCAGCCACATCTTTCAAATGGCTAGAGGTGGTTTTGCCAAAAGCCATTACTTCCACTCTTTTGCCTTGGTTTTTTAAATACTCAACCAAAGAGATAAAATCGCCGTCTCCCGAAACCAAAACAATCACATCTAATGCTTGGGCGGTTCTGATGGCGTCAATAACTATACCCACGTCCCAGTCAGCTTTTTTCTGCCCGTCATAAAATTCTTGGAGATCCCGTATTCTTGTTTCAATTCCAAGCTTTGTTAACGCTTCAAAAAACGGCTTTTCTTCGCCGGTTTTTGTTCTGACTACATAAGCAAACGCCCTAATAAATTTTCTTTCAGCAATTGCCTGTTTTAAAATTTCTTTGAAATTAACTTTAGAGTGATAGAGGTTTTTTGCCGAATGATAAAGATTTTGGACATCAATCAGCACTTCTACTCTTTGTTCTTTTGGTTTCGCCATAATTATGCAGATGTTTAATCTGCCTATATTTTCTTGATAATTGCATTATATCTCTTTTCCGACTCTTTTTTTAGGTAGGCCAGGAGTTTTTTTCTTTTAACTACCATTTTAATCAATCCTCTTTTCGAATGGAAATCTTGTGGGTGTTTTTTAAGATGCAAAACAAGCTTACCAATTTCCTCGGTTAATAAGCCAATTTGGACCTCCGGAGAACCGGTATCAGTGTCATGAATCCCGTGTTCTTTAATAATTTTCGATTTCTTTTCTGGTTTTAACATATGTTTTTTAATTAAATTATACAATCCTTTTTTAAAAATAAAAAGAAAGTCTAACTTTCTTAACCATAATTGATTCTACTTATATTTATTTTTTTGTAAAGAGAATTTTTAATTTCATATGCCCCCAGCAGGACTCGAACCTGCAACTCACAGCTTAAGAGGCTGTTACTCTACCATTGAGTTATAGGGGCAGAATTTACTAAACCCTGGGAGTGGTGGCGCCAAGAGTGTCAAGAATAAAGTTAATAATTGCCCTAGCCCCTAGTGATAATACCAATCCGATAATAGCAGCAATCAAAATTTTCTTCCCCGTGTTTTTAAGTTCAGGATTGCCGGCAGAGACCAACAATATTATTCCGCCAAGCGTTATAAAAAGCATAGCCAAAATTGCAACAATTGTTAACAACCAATCTATTATTACTCCAGGCAGGCCAATTAAATCATTTAAAGTGCACATCGATTGACCCTCACCACCGCACTTAACAATTCCTTCTCCCTGTGCTGTTATACTAAGGGGGATTAACAAAAAAAACAACAAGATGAATATAATAAATGTTTTTTTCATAATTTTTAATTAATTTTATCATTTTATTATAAAAATGTAAACAAAAACCCTTTTACTAGGATTTTTAAAATCGACAATTAGAAATCTAGAACTAACGCAAAATAGCCCTTAAATCTTGCGTTGTTTTTTTGCGGATTTGATCTTGAATTTTATTTATCTCTTCGTTCTTCAGCGTTCTTTCCGGCGAACGGTAAACTATGCGGAACGTATAACTCTTTTTGTCTTTCCCAAATTTTGCATCGTTTTTGTAGCTGTCTAAAAGTTTTACTTCTTCTATTAAATTTTCTGCAAAGTCTCTTATAATTTCGTAATAATTATTTAAATTTATATTCTTGTCAATTATAAAAGAAATATCTCTTGAAATTGGCGGATATTTGCTGACTTCTTTAAATTTACTGTTTATGTCTTTAAACTGGCTGGTAATACGCGGATCTTCCGACCACAAAATTCTTATGTCAGGAATCCCCATTTTTATCATTGCCAATCTGTCTCCGAACCCAAAAGCCCAGCCATTGTAAACTTTAGGATCCAACCCAAAATTTTTCAAAACTTGCGGGTGCACCAACCCAGCTCCATTCACTTCCATCCATTCTCCGTTAAATTTAATGTCCATTTCAAGACTTTCCACAGTATAAGGGAACGAGTCGGGAATAAATTTCCACTCGACGCGTGAACCAAAAATACCCTTTGCCAAATCAACTTGGACATCTTTTAAATCTTCTTGAGTAATAACTTTCTGGGATTTTTCACAAATATATAGGCCGTCAATTTGGTGAAAGGCAGGATAATGATTTCTGTCAATTTCGTCTTTGCGGAAAACAATTCCAACACACAGTGCCTCAATATGGCCATCTTTTTTCAGTTTTTCTAAAACCTCTTGATCTTTTAAATAAAATGACCAAAAAGCTGTTGTGTGAGTACGCAAAATATGGATGTTGTCTAGATAATAAGTGTCTGTTTCCTTTCTGCTTGGATGAGTTTGGGGCATATTTAAAAGGTCAAAACATTGTTCAACGGTTACAATTCGCGGAAAATCAACCAAATCAAAATTCTTAAATCTTGGTAGTTTAATTATTTGGTCGAATAAAATTTTTACAGGAGAATTTTTCTTTTTTGTTAAATCGAACAGCTTTAACAATCTTTTGACTCTTTCTGCCTTAATATCGGTTCTTTTCTCTAATCCTTTGATTAAACCATTCTCCTTTTTATCTTTTATAACAATGTTTTTCCGCATGTTTTTTATATTATATCAAAATAACCACTCCATTTGGAAGGTGGTTTTGAAGAATATGCCACTGGCAGGACTCGTCCGGTGATTAACACCGGGCGCCTCGTGTTCATCACAGGGCGAACTTCCAATTTTTTTGATTTCAAAGCAAAAAAATTATCTTCACCTGCCCAAATTTTACTTTATGCCCCCAGAGAGATTCGAACTCCCAACTTTTGCTTCGAAGGCAAACATGATATCCGTTTCACTATGGAGGCGAATTTTATCTGAATTTTACCACAAAATTGTTCATTCGGCAAGCTCAGGACAACCCTGAATTACGATTGAACGGATTGAAGAAAATCAAATTTTAAGATAGAATTAAAAATGAAATTATAGAAACAATAATTATGGTTATACCAAAAGAAGTAAAATCTGTTGTTGAGAAGCTTAAAAAATCAGGTTTTGAAGCATATATTGTCGGCGGTTGCGTCCGTGATTTTTTAATTAGTGTTGAACCCAAAGATTGGGATATTACAACCAATGCCAAACCAGGAGAGATTCAAAAAATATTCCCAAAGAGTTTTTACGAGAATAAATTCCTTACCGTTACTGTAAAAACCAACAGTAAAAAAGAAAAATTGCAGGAGATTGAAATTACCACCTATCGCTTAGAAACAAAATATACGGATAAAAGGCATCCTGATGAGATAAGTTTTGCCAAAACATTACAAGACGATTTGGCAAGGCGGGATTTTACTATAAACGCGATTGCGCTAGAACCCCAAAAAACCAAAAATAAAATTATAGATTTGTATTCCGGCCAGGAAGATTTAAAAAATAGAATTATCAGGACCGTAGGAAATCCAGAAGAAAGATTTTCCGAAGATGCTTTAAGGATGATGAGGGCAGTAAG
Organism: Patescibacteria group bacterium; assembly: GCA_018895235.1. GTDB lineage: Bacteria > Patescibacteriota > Minisyncoccia > Minisyncoccales > Staskawiczbacteraceae > JAHIOM01. Next base: position 59,796 of record JAHIOM010000010.1, read on the forward strand.
ATTTGCGACAACCCTTGGCTTTAAAATAGAAGAAAAAACAGCAAATGCTATTAAGAAAAATGCCGCTCAATTGGAGGCGATTTCAAAAGAAAGAATCAGAGACGAGTTTTTGAAAATTGTTATGTCAGAAAGAGCGGATGAGGGTATAGAATTATTGCGGGAGTTGGGTCTATTAAAGTTTATTGTTCCTGAATTAGAGGAGGGCTATAAAATCAGCCAGAATAAACACCATATTTATGATTGCTGGCAACATTCTGTCTTTTCTTTAAAATACGCGGCTCAAAAACGGTTCAATCAAAATGTTAAATTAGCTGCTTTATTCCACGATATTGGGAAACCCAGAGTAAAAAGAGGAGAGGGTTTAGATGCCACTTTTTACAACCACGAAATAGTAGGCGCAAAGATAACTAAAGAAATATTAGAAAGATTAAAATTTTCCAAAAAAGACATTGAAAAGATAGTGAAATTGGTTCGTTACCATCTGTTTTACTATAATGCCGGAGAAGTTAAAGATTCTTCGGTAAGAAGATTAGTCAGAAATGTTGGGCCTGAAAGTATGGAGGAATTGTTGCAGGTAAGAATGGCAGATAGAATTGGTTCGGGGGTACCCAAAGCCGAACCATATAAGTTGCGCCATCTTAAATATGTGGTTGACAAAGTCAGCCAAGACCCGATTTCAGCTCAAATGTTAAAAACCAATGGAAATGAAATAATGAAATTATTGGATATAAAGCCCGGTCCGAAAATTGGACAAATTTTAGATATCTTGTTAGGCGAAGTTTTAACAGATCCAAAGAAAAATAAAAAAGAGTTATTAAAAAAAGAAGTTGAAAAATTGGGCAAGTTATCTGATAATGAATTGGAAAAACTATCTGATAGTGCTAAAAAAGAAAGGGAAAAGATAGAAACCAAAAAAGACGAAATGACAAAACAGAAGTATTGGGTTACTTAATTCTACGGGGCGTGGTGTAACAGTAACATGCACGGTTCGGGTCCGTGAGATTTCTGGGTGCAAATCCCAGCGCCCCGATAAAAAAAAGATCTGGATCTTCCCTGGGTTTTTTTATTTTTAAAATCTGAAATTCTTATTTAGAAAATTCCGCAGCTAATATCCAATAAGGATCCTTTTTGGGGTATTTGAGCGTTCGCTCTGTGCCGTTTTTAGTTATTTTTAATCCTTTGCTTTCGGGTACAACCTCCCCGACAACTTGGCTTAATATTCCTTTTTTATTCAACGCCTTAACAACGCTGTCAGATTCTTTTTTATCAACCATAGCTATTAACGTGCCTTCGCTGATTGCGCAAAAGGGATCAAACTTAAATAATTCCGCAGTCTTTTTAATGACCGGCTGGATTGGGATTAAATCTTCTTCAATTGCTAATCCATAATTTCCCACTCTTGCCATTTCGTATAAGCCGCCCCATATTCCGCATTCAGTTGCGTCATGCATTACATGCACCCCTTCAAAATTTCTTGCTATAGCGCAGTCGTCCATTACCGACATTTGGTAGAAAACGCCCTCCGCCTCCTTTTGGAAATCTTTTCCTCCAGCCTCAATGAACTTATGGGGGAATAAGACCGCTAACAACCCCGTGGTTTCTATCGCCGGACCCTTAGTAATAATCACCTTATCACCCATTTTTACTTTATGCGGACCCCTTAGCTCCTTTAAAGTTCCTACCGCAATTGATGTGGCACCGCCGACCATTGGATAATTGCAGCCGGTGTATCTTGCGGTGTGTCCGGTTAAAACGCTTATGTTATATTTTTTAGATTCGGCGTGAACCGTTTCCCATATTTCTTTCAACTCGGATTCTTTCATTTCTGGCGGCAGGTTTAAATCTATTGTCAGGTATTTTGGAATGAGGCCGGAAACAGCCACATCGCAGAATATAATATGAAAGCCAAACCAAGCGGCTTTTTTAAACCCGAAAGAAGGAATAATAAAAAACGGATCTGTTGACATAGCAAGACAATTATTTCCTATTTTAAGAACGCCATAGTCAACACCATGCTGGGGCCCTATAATTATATTTTTATCCTTTACTCCAAGGCGGGGATAAATTACGCGGTCAAAAAACCCAGGATGAATTTTACCAAGTTCAGGCAGCTTTTCTCTTGGTCTTTTTGCCTTTGGCATGTTTTTGATTTTTTTCTTTATTATTTTTATAATTTCATTCTTTTCAACCTCAAAGAATTAGAAACCACAGAAAAAGAGCTGAAAGCCATGGCAGCCGCGGCAATAAGGGGGCCCATCATAGTAGCCAACATCCCAAAAGCCGCCACTGGGATTACGACAACATTGTAAATAAACGCCCAAAAAAGATTTTGGCGGATAACCCTGAAAGTTGCTCGGCTTAGTTTTATAGATTCTACCAATGCTCCTAAATCACCCCTAACAAGAGTAATTTCTCCTGCTTCAATCGCAATATCAGTGCCTGTTCCAATTGCTAATCCGACATCAGCTTGGGTTAGGGCTGGCGCGTCATTTATCCCGTCACCCACCATTGCTACTTTTACTTTACCTTCTTCTTGCAGTTTTTTTATTACATTAACTTTTTCATCAGGCAGAACCTCAGCAATAACATCATCTATCCCCGCTGTTTTGGCAATGGCTTTTGCCGTTCTTTCGTTGTCGCCTGTCAGCATAACAGTTTTAAACCCCATTTTGTGAAGGTCCTCAATTGCTTTTTTTGTTTCGCTCTTTAAAGTATCGGCCACGGCTATTACGCCCAATAACCTATTTTCTTCGGCCACAAACATAACGGTTTTTCCTTCTTCCTGCAGTTTTTCAACGACTTCTTGGGCAAAAGAGATATTGATATTATTTTCTTCCAACAATTCTTTTCTTCCAACAAGAATCTTTTTCCCATTGATTTCGGCGATAATTCCTTTGCCGAACAAGGCCTTAAAGTTTTTTAAAGTCAAAATTTCAATTGATTTTTCTTTGGCTCTGGCAACAATTGCTTTGCCCAAAGAGTGTTCAGACCCTGTTTCTGCTGAGGCAGCTTTTTGCAAAATATCATTTTCGCTGATGCCTTCTTGAAAAACTTTAATATCTGTTACATCTGGAGCCCCTTTTGTCAGAGTACCTGTTTTGTCTAAGACAATTATTTTTGTTTTGCCCATTAATTCAATCGCCTCTCCCCGCCTGATAAGAATTCCTTGTTTTGCTCCTCTGCCGATTCCGACAGTTAAAGCAGTAGGCGTTGCCAATCCTAAAGCGCAAGGACAGGCAATAATTAAAACCGTAATTGTCGCCACTATTGCCACAAACCAATTCCCCAGAATTAACCAACCAGTAATAGTTAGTAAAGCAATTATTAAAACCGCTGGCACAAAATAAGAGGTAACCTTGTCGGCAAATTCCTGAATTGGAATGCGGGATTTTTGGGCCTCTTCAACCAATTTAACAACTTGGGCAAAAAAAGTATCTTTGCCGACTTTTGTTGCCTGAATTTTCAACAAACCCTCCTGATTAACTGTTGCCCCAATCACTTCGTCATCTTTTCTTTTTTCCACTGGCAAGGACTCGCCAGTTGCCATTGATTCGTCAACCGATGACTGGCCCTCTATTACTCTTCCATCAGTTGGAATTTTTTCTCCGGGTCTAACAACCATAATATCTTCCACTTTTAATTCTTCAATTGGAATTTCTTTTTCCTCTCCATCTACTAAAATTTTAGCTGTTTTTGCTCCTAACTTTAAAAGCTCCCTAAGGGCTTCAGAAGTTTTACCTCTTGCCCGTGTTTCCAAATACCTTCCTAATAATTGGAAAGCCATAATAAAAGCTGCAATTTCAAAAAAGACCGGCACCTCAACAAAAAAACTAGCCACTCCGAATAAAAAAGCGGCAGAAGTGCCAATTGAAATCAAAACATCCATATTGGCGTAAAACCGGCGGATAGCTTTAATGGCAGAAAGGTGGGCTTGAAAACCGATTACATAAACAACGACAAAAGCGAGGGAGGCCTCTATTATTGATTGCAAAAAATGTGACTCAATTCCCGGAACTTTTAATCCAAAGAGAGGCCAATCAAGATACATCGCCGCCATTGTAAACATCAAAGGAACGCTCAAAACTAACGCCCAAAATGCCCGAAGTTTTGCCTGCCGAACATTTCTCTGTTCTTCAATTTCCTCTTCGCTCACCCCTCTTACAATTTTATAGCCAAGTTTTTCAACAATAGTTTTCAAATCGTTTTCCGAAACCGTTTCTTCTGCTTCAACAAACATCTGAGAGGTGCCGAAATTAACATTAACCGAATTAACGCCCGAGTGTTTTTTCACCTGCGCCTCAATATTTCTGGCGCACGAAGCGCAGTGCATTCCAGATATTTTTAAAATTATTTTTTCCATAAATTTTACATTGCTAGTTTATTAGAAAAGTATAAAACTAGTATTTTTCTCCTAAAAATATAATTAATTTATCTCGCGGAGCAACTGTTACTACCCCCGCCGCAGCCGCAACCGCTACCCCCGCCGCAGCTATCGCCACAACCCTGGGCCCCCGATGATATAGCGTCACTATCACTAGTATCTAAAGATCCTAAGGTGGCGGCAGAATTTTTCTTAAAACCATTAGTATCAACTACCTCAATAATCCCCGATACCATTCCCATCCAGCAACTGAATTTGTATTTACCTGGTTTTTGAGGAGTGAACTCTTTGACGCTGGTTTTCCCCGGCGTCAATCTAATTTCTCCTTCGAATAAACTTCTTGAAATAATAGCATTAGTGCAACCACTGGTGCCGATATCGGTAATCTCCCACCTTACTGGCACAGTAGCTCTTACTTTAAAATAATTCGGTTTATAACCCGAGGAAGAAGCATTCATTTTTATAACCTGCTTGCCGTCAATAATCGGCGCCAAACCCTCTTCACTGATTGTGTTGGTTGTTTTTACATCACTTAAGCTGGAATAACCAAGAATATTCAACTGAGAGTTAACATTAAAGAGAGCAAAAAACAAAATTAGGATACCAGCAACTTTAGAAAACTTATAAGCCAAGTGCGGTTTTTGAGATAACTTAACAGATGATAGTCCAATTCCTAAAAGAGCAGGCACCGTGCCCAAAGCAAAAAACCCCATTATCAAAGATCCTTGTAGGGGACTGCCGGAAATTATAGCTAACCCCTGGGATGTTATGGTAAAACCGCAAGGCAAGAAAAAAGTTAAGGCGCCCATTAAAAGAGGCATGTTCTTACTCTTGAAGTTTGATTTGTTGGCAATATATCTGCTCGCTGACTTTGGCAGGCTGATTTGGAGTCTTCTTAAGGCTTTTACTCCCAACATTTGCAATGCCACAAAAAACATCATGATTGAGATAGCAATAATTAAGAAAGAAGTAAACTCCAGAGATACCCGGAACCTATTACCCAGAAGTCCCAACACTGCGCCGAAAAAAAGATAAGATAAAACTCTTCCGACATTAAACATTATATGGGGCTGGAGCTTTCTTATAGTTGAGGTCCCTGCTGGGTACAACTGTAGCCACTGCTTTGACATGGAAAGGATCAGCCCGCCGACCAGGGCAGCGCAAGTGGAGACTCCAGCTAATAGCCCAAAAACAAAAAAAGCAGGCAAGGAGGATTTTGAACCGACATTAACCCAACCCGTTAGCCCTAGTTTATTTAAAAGCAAAAATATGCCGATTATTCCCAGGGCGATAATCACGGTAGTTAAAATATGATTCTTTTCTTTTTGCTCACCTTCTTTCTTATTTGTTAGCTTGTCTAAAAAAGAATATCCCTCTTTTTTAAATATCTCATTGAGTGTCTCAAGAGATGGCTTTGTTCCCTCATATTCAATTAGGACTCGGCTCTTTGAAGCTGAAGCATCAACTGATTTAATCCCCTTAATAGACAAAAGCTTATTTTCTATTAATACCTCGCAAGAGGCGCAGTGCATCCCTTTTACAAAATAAACGTGTTCTTTTATATTCTCTCGCATAAAATTGAATTGTGCTTGTTATTTATTAAATAGTTTCGTAACCCTTAAAATCTCTTCTGTCATCTGTTCCTTTTTTTTCTCGTTCCTGGTGGTCATTGCTTTTTTGAAGCAGGTATTTAAATGGTTTTCCATCAACATCTCGTGGGCAGATCTCAAAAGTCCGATGACAGCCAAGTTCTGCTGCATAACATCAATGCAGTATTGGCCATTCTGGACCATTCCGATAATCTTCGAGAGTAGGGTAGAGGCCTTTTTGAAATTAATGATAGTGTTTTGTTTTTGTTTAATCATGCGTCTGTTAATTAATAATTAGTTATCTTTTCTCCGTTATATACCCCGACCATAGGTATGGGTATAATCAATAATAACAAAACAAAAAATTGTGTCAATACTCTACCCGTTTTTAGAGTATAATGGTAGAATTAAATATAAGTAAAAATAGATAAAAATAATATGAAGGCAAAATCAGATTTAAAAGAAATAAGAGAAACTGAAACTGCGCTTAACCGCAATCTTTATTTGATTTGCGGCTTTATTACCCTAGTTACGATGGGAATGATTGTGATAGAATTTTTCAGCCGAGGGCAATTTTTCCCAAATCATATAAGTCTCTTTTATTTGGGCATTTTGATTATCTATGCCCTACATAAAGAGTTAGTGAGATGGCTGGGTCGTAGAAAAATAGAGCGTCAGGGCGAATATTTTGTTTATGCTTGGATTGTTTTAGTCACCTTTCTTTATATTATTAATTTTGTTTCTAAAGATTATTATACGCATCTAGCCCAAGGCGGTCCCTCTGGTACTTTACGGGATGTTTCTATCCTAACATTAGAGGTATTGGTTGTGTTTATGTTGACCCGCTGCTTGAAAATTGTGAGATTATTGATAAAAGAAAAGAAAATTAAGCTGTAAATCTGGGCCCGTAGTTCAACGGCAAAACGCCGCATTCGCATTGCGGAGGTGTGGGTTCAATTCCCGCCGGGTCCATTACATTATGTTTTTAGATTTAATAATTTATTTTATTGTTGGAGTAGTTCAAGATTTTTTATTAACTGCGAACTGGATGTTTGTAGCGAAAGAAAAAGTTTTCTTGGCTTCTTTATTTTCTTTTTTAACAACGGTTATGACAATACTTGTGCTTTATAATATTTTAACGAATCTCGATACCCAAAGAAGCATAGTAGCTATTATTGTTTATGCGCTCGGAATCGCCACCGGAACATTCTTGGCGATGAAACTGAAGATAGGGACAAAAGAGAGCAAAAAATAACTTGACAGAATTTACTGGCAGTACTAATATAGAATTAGTTGACAATTACAAAACCTATGAATCGGGTAAATGGGCCCGAGGAGGTGGTTTCTGCAAATAGTGGAAACCCGGATTCCCCCGTAACCATGGGATAACTGATGAATCTTTTGAGGAGTCAGTGAGCGACCCGCTTAGCGGGTAAACAAGGTGGTACCGCGAGATAAGACTTCTCGTCCTTGCTGCGTAATTTAGTTACGCCGCAGAGACGGGAAGTTTTTTGTTAAACTTCCGATACCGGCACCTTGAAAACTTAGCCCTCAGAAAGGAGCAAACATGAATAATGTTATTATTAAATCGCCTTGGATTATCGGGAATCTTTCGTTACAACCCGGAAAAACCGTGCAGATTAGCATTGTTGTCTACGGACATTTAATGGGAATGCCGGCTAGATTCTGTGCGGGATTAGTTCCCGCGATAGATCTATCAAGGCGACTCAAATCTCATGGTTTTGGGTCGATTATTAGAGCAATGGATCCGACTCCCATTGTTAATTATTGTAACAGGTGGCAGACAGAACAACCTCAATTGCAATTTCGAGATGTAACTAGTAAGTTTTTACATAGTAATGGTGTCAATTTCTTCTTTGATGAGGCCGAACAGATGCGTAATGAAGCATTAGAAGTTCTGCGTACGCTTGGGGTTGAGCTAGAATCTTCTGTTGATGAAAAAGTGGTGGATATGGTCCAGAGAATCAAGGAGTCTGGAAGAAAACATGGGGGTAGGGCCGGCAGTAATAATGCTGTTTTATATATGGCAGCTCATCCGTTTTCTTGGTTGGATATGTATCATCCATTAATTTGGAAAAGATTATATTCTTCTGATGGTTTTCATTTTGTTAATTTAATGAGCAAATCAGAGGAACGATTCGCAGTAGTAAGAAGATTCCTTCGGGAACGAAGGCCGGATTTATGCACAAAAAATAATCCGGTCGATAAATATATGACAGTTTGTAATACTCCCTGTTATATACCAATTGAAGACGAACCCCTGTTCGCAGATTTAAGTGAGCGCGGGTACAATTGGTGCTATGGTCGCTATTGTGATCTTAAGGTAAAAAGTAAGAGTCATGAACGCGCATGCAAAGATTTTGAAGTACTTATGCTCTTTCTTAAGTTAGGCGGCACCTAATAATTCTACCCGGAACTTCATCAAAGACGAGGTCCCGGGTATTTTTTTTCACCAAATAAATGTTTGTGTTTTTTAAAAATATCCCTTATTATTAATGACAAATGCAATCAATAAAAAATATGAAAACAATAGGAATTTTAGGTGGACTGGGGCCCGAAACCACTTCAAAAATATATCATTCAATTATTAATTCATTTAGAAAAAATAAAGGGGGGAGTTATCCATCAATCTTAATATATAACTTACCATTCCCTTTTATTATAGAAAATGAAGCGATTGTTAAGGGTATAAATTCGCATAAAATGCTTCCGTATTTGATTAAAGGGGCAAAAATATTAGAGAAATCAGGAGCTAGTTTTGGCATATTGCCCTGCAATACGTTACATAAATATATAAACGAAATCCGTGAATCTGTTAAAATACCCTTCTTGAGTATACTTGATGAGACTATTTCACGATTAAAATTAATGAAAATAAAGACAATTGGGGTTTTGGCCACAGAAACCACCATCAGAGATAGATTGTATGATAATGTGTTAAAAAAACGCGGAATTGATGTTTTATATCCGACAAAGATAGAACAAAACAATGTAAATAAAATTATCGTTGAAATACTCAATAGTAAACAAAATAAAACTCAAGAAAAGAAAATAAAGGCAATTTGTTCTTCTTTATATAAAAGAGGAGCTAAAGCTATTTTGCTTGCGTGCACCGATCTCCAAATTATAACATCTAATATTCATATTCCAGTTCCCCTTATAGACTCCACAGAAATTATCATACAGGCTTCAGTACGAGAACTAACCAGCAAATAATCTACAATTAGAAATTTAATTAAGAAAGTTTACCAAAGCCTCTCTGATTTTTGGCTAAAGATGATACCATAAAAGAAACAATTATGGATACAAAGATTTTAGGGAAATTTGGTGAGGATTTGGCCTGTAGTTATTTAAAAAGGAATAATTACAAAATTTTAGAGAGAAATTACATCAAAACTTGGGATGACAAAACAAAAGGAGAAATTGATGTTATTATTAGAAAAGATGGTATTGTTTGTTTTGTTGAAGTTAAAACTCAAGAAGCCAGCGAAGGATTTTACCCTGAAGATAAAGTTGATTATAAAAAACAAAGAAAACTGATGAAATTGGCCCAAAGTTGGCTGATAAGAAATAAGGTGCCGTTGGATTCTGCTTGGCAGATTGACATTGTCAGCATTTTATTAAACAGAGAAACAAAAAAGGCAAAAATCAGTCATTTTAAAAATATTGTTGAGACATCTTGACACATTCGGTGGTCGATTGGTATACTAAAAACAGTATTGGATATTTAGAAACTTTGTCCGTCTGAAACGGACTTTTTTTAAAAATCTCAAAATTAATTATATAGAGTCAATTTATCAACTACATATTTAATCGTTCGGTCGAAATGAAAGCTCTTTCGGCTCTCATTTCTTCCTCATTCATAATTATGGAAATAGATATAAAATCATTTCATAGGGCTTTAGCCCAAATAGCTCAGGACAGAGGAATTCCTGAAGAAAAAATAATAGAAACGCTGGAAGCAGCGATTGCTACCGCATACAAAAAAGATTACGGCAAAAAAGGCCAGAAAATTAAAGCTAAATTCAATTCAGTGTCGGGCGATGTTAAATTTTGGCAGGTGAAATTAGTGGTTGACAAAGATATGATTTATTCGGAAGAAGAGGTTGAAAAGCTGAAGGAAAAGAAAGAGTTACCTCCAGAAACCGCCGAGCATGAAGAAGGGAAAAGGGTGGTTTTCAACCAAGAAAAGCACATCATGGTAGAAGAAGCTAAAAAGGAAAAACCCAAAATTAAAATAGGCGATGAATTAGAAATTCCTTTGCAATCTAAAACTGACTACGGCAGGATTGCCGCTCAAACAGCAAAACAGGTTATTTTGCAAAAAATAAGAGAAGTTGAGAAAGAAACAATTTTGGGAGAATATAAATCAAAAGAAGGAGAAATTACTTCAGGGATTGTCCAAAGAATTGAGGGCCATACTATTTTTGTTGATATCGGCAAAACTTTAGGAGTTTTGAACAGAGAGGAGCAGATTCCGGGCGAATTTTACCGGCCCGGCCAGCGCTTAAAATTTTATATTTTAAAAGTAGATGAAACCCCAAAGGGGCCAGTAGTTTTGCTTTCCCGTTCTTACCCTAAGTTGATATCAAAGCTCTTTGAATTGGAAGTGCCGGAGGTTGATTCTGGTGCTGTGGAGATAAAGGCAATTGCTCGAGAACCTGGTTTTAGGACGAAAATAGCTGTTGTCTCAACAGAAGAAGGAATAGACCCTATAGGTTCTATGGTTGGCCAAAGAGGTACAAGAATAATGACGGTAATCAATGAATTGGGGGGCGAAAAGATTGATGTGGTTGAATGGCAAGACGATCCTGAAAAATTTATTGCCAATGCTTTGGCGCCAGCTAAGATTTTAGAGGTAAAAATTGATAAAAAGAATACGGCTAAAGTTTCTGTGCCGGAAGATCAGTTGTCCTTAGCTATTGGCAAAGATGGCAGGAACGTGAGATTGGCTGCTAATCTTACCGGTTGGAAAATTGATATTGAAGGAATTACAGAAGAGGGCGAGAAACAAACCATTTCTGCGGAGCCGGAAACGAAAACAGAGGAGGGGGAAGAAAAGGAAAAAATAAAGAAACCAACTAAGGCTTCCTCAAATGGGGAAAAAGCCAAAAAAACAAAAAAGTCGGTTGATGAATAATTAACCAACAGCGATCTTTTTATTGCTGTTTCTTAAAATATGGATAATATTTTAATACCAATCATAGTATCTTTGTTTACTATCGTTTTTGTTTTTATCTTGTTTAAGAAGGTTCAAAAATCTTCTTCTGGAGAAGGAAAAATGATAGAAATTTCGAAGGCAATCCGTGAAGGAGCTGTTTCTTATTTGAAAAGGCAATACAAAACAGTTTTTACGGTTGCTATTATTTTGTTTTTAATTTTAGTTCTGGCTTACGGGTTTGGCGCTAATGATTTTAAAAAAGGCCTAATAATCGGATTCGGATTTTTGATTGGCGCCTTTCTTTCCGCTCTTTCAGGAGTTATTGGTATGTTAGTTTCTACTCAAGCAAACGTTAAGGTTGCCGAGGCAGCGAAAAAAGGATTAAAACCAGCATTGCACTTGTCTTTTACCGGCGGGCTAATAACGGGCCTTTTAGTTGTTAGTTTGGGCTTATTGGCAGTTGCTGGCTTTTATTTTATTACCAAGGATTTGAAAGCATTAATCGCTTTGGGTTTTGGAGCCAGTTTGGTTTCGGTTTTCGCCAGAATTGGAGGAGGAATTTATACCAAAGCAGCTGATGTTGGGGCAGATTTGGTTGGTAAGTTAGAAAAAGGAATCCCGGAAGATGATCCTCGTAACCCGGCTGTTATTGCCGACCTAGTTGGCGATAATGTTGGAGATTGTGCGGGCATGGCAGCTGATATTTTTGAAACATATGCCATTACAATTATAGCAACTATGATTTTGGGAGCATTATTATTTTCCGGGAATGTTCAATTGATTCTATTGCCCTTGATTCTAAGCGCTGTCGCAATTTTAGCCTCTATTATTGGTAGTTTCTGCGTTACTTTGGGGCCAAAAAATAACATAATGGGTGCTTTATATAAAGGTATTATTGGGACCGCCCTTCTTTGCGTGTTTGGATTTTATTTAGTTATCCAAAAAATGGTGGTGATTGAAAATATTCCGACAATGAATTTTTATTTCTCAACTTTAATCGGTTTGATTATTGCTGCCGGGATGTTTGTTATTACCGAATACTACACTTCAAAAAAATATAAAGCTGTAAAAAGTATTGCCTCCGCTTCCCAAACAGGCCATGCAACCAATATTATTACTGGTCTTGCAGTTGGGATGAGATCTACTGCTTTACCTGTTCTTTTAATTTCAATCGGTATGATTGTTAGTTTTTGGCTTGCGGGTATTTATGGTGTGGCTTTATCTGTATTAACAATGATCTCATTGGCGGGTATTGTTGTTGGCGTTGATGCTTACGGGCCCATTACTGACAATGCTGGCGGTATTGCAGAAATGTCTGGGTTGTCAGAAAGTGTGAGAGAAATTACAGACGCGCTAGACTCCGTTGGTAACACTACTAAGGCGGTTACAAAGGGTTATGCTATTGCTTCAGCTGGTTTGGCTGCCTTAGTTCTATTTTCTGTTTACTCTCAAGAATTAACCGAATTAGGCAAGGGTGTGAAATTTTTTCTGGATAGCCCTCAGGTTATTGTTGGTTTATTCATTGGCGGTTTGCTGCCTTATTTATTTGCTTCTTTGGCGATGAGTTCGGTTGGCAAAGCAGCTACTGGTGTTGTGGAAGAGGTCAGAAGACAATTTAGAGAAATCAAAGGATTAATGGAAGGTAAGGCCAGGGCAGAATACGGAAAATGCGTTGATATTGTTACCAAGTCCGCAATCCGCGAAATGATAATTCCCGCCTTAATTCCAGTTGTAGCTCCAATTTTAGTAGGCTTTATTTTGGGTCCGGAAGCTTTAGGCGGACTTTTAATAGGATGTATCGTTACTGGACTTTTTGTTGCTATTTCTATGACTACTGGTGGTGCTGCTTGGGATAATGCTAAAAAATATATTGAGGCAGGGAATTTTGGAGGCAAGGGTTCATTTGCTCATCAGGCAGCAGTTACCGGAGATACTGTTGGCGATCCTTACAAAGATACAGCAGGGCCAGCGATTAATCCGATGATAAAGGTGATAAATATAGTAGCGCTTCTGATCGTGGCTTTCTTAGTTTAATTATTTAAAATAGAGATTGCTACGGTAATTATGAAAACATCTCAAAAGAAACTTCCGAAATCTCAAATTGAGATTAAGTTTCTACAAAACAAAAATCCCTCGTGCGGGGGATTTTTGTTTTAGTTTGATTTCGTATTATTCCAGCCAGATTTTTAAAGGTATTCCAGATTGCTTTACTATGCCCTTGAATGTCCTTGGTTTGAAAGATTTTGAGCCGTGAAGTGGGACTTGAACGATTCTCGGCTGATGGTTATAATGCCCCGTGTAGTAATAATGGCTCCCTTTAGCATGAGTATAGGTGAAGCCGTGTTTTTTCAAAAAATCCACAACGCTTGAAAAATTCCAATTAAAAACACCCTTAGGCATATTTAATAAGCCATCGCACAGGGCTTTATAGAAGTATATCCAAAATTATAAATATTTTTTGGCATAGCGGATTTTTTTTCTTTGCTTTCTTCTAATTTATTCCATAACTCTTGGTATTCTTTATCGGGTTTTTGATTTAAAGGCATTGGTCGCATTTTCAGTTTTTGGGCTGTTTCAACATATCCCTGAATTGCTTGGAATAGAGAAAGTATAACTTCTGCTGGATTGTCACCCTCTTCTACGATATTGAATTCTAAAGCCACGCCATACCAAACGTCGTTTTCTTTAAAAATTATGTATCTTACTTTTCCACTTTTTAATGTATTTTTGTATTTCATATTTTTATTATACTATACACCTTAACAATAATAAATACCGCTGTCAAATTAACTATAATAATAGATATTGATTTACTGTTGAAAAGAGTGTAATCTATATAATATTATACGAAAATTATCATGAAAACTTCTCTTAAAAAACTACCGAAATCTCAAATTGAGATTGAGTTTGAACTTACAATAGAGGAATTTCAAAAGCATGTTGAGCATGCGCTTTTGCATTTGCAAGAGCATATAAAAGTTGATGGGTTTAGGCCAGGTCAAGCGCCTCCCAAAATAGTAGAGGAAAAAGTCGGAAAAGAAAACTTGTTGATGGAGGCAGGGGACATGGCAGTTAAAGAGAGTTATTCGAAATTCATTACAGAAAACAAACTAGAACCTATTGGTGAACCAGAGGTTCAAATATTAAAAATTGCGCAGGGCAGTCCTTTTTTATTTAAAATAAAAATTGCAGTTTTGCCTGAAATTGGCTTGCCAGACTACAAAAAAATTGCCAGTCAAACAAAGAAAAAAGAAATTTCTATTAGCCAAGAAGATGTAGAAGATGCCTTAAGCTATATTATAAAATCCAGGGCGAAGTTTTCCCAAATAGAAAAGCCGGCTGATAAAAAAGACTTTGTTGAAATTGAATATTTCAGCCAAGATTTAAACAAAGACGGAAAGATGATTAAAGATGGATTCATTTTAGGCGAAGGGAAAATGATACCGGGTTTTGAAGAAAATATTGTTGGGATGAGCAAAGGAGAAGAAAAAGAATTCTCCGCAAAATTTCCGGAAAATTCTCAAAAGAAAGATTTGGCCGGGAAAGAAGTTAGTTTTAAGGTGAAAATGATAACAGTCCAAAAAGTGGAAATTCCAGAAATTAATGATGAATTTGCTAAAAGTTTAGGTAAATTTGACAACCTTGATTCTTTAAAGGCAAATATTAAAAACGGGATAAAAATGGAAAAAGAAATACAGGAAAAACAGCGGCAAAGAAATGAAATACTGGAAAGAATAATAAAGAACTCAAAAATTGAGATTCCCGAAGTTTTAATTAATTCAGAAAAAGACCGGTTATTTAAAGATTTTCAAAACAAAATAACTCGGGATTTTAAGGTTACCCTTAAAGAATATCTTGCTTCAATAAAACAAGATGAGAAAACCCTGAAAGATTCTTTTCTGAAAGAAGCAGAAAAGAAAGTAAAAAACTTCTTGATTTTAAAGAATATCGGAAAAAAAGAAAATATTCTGGTCAGCGATAAAGAAATTGATGAAAGAACCCAAGAAACTATGAAAAACTATCCTATTGAGGTCGCCAAACAAATTGACATTTCAGAATTGAAAGAGTATATTAAAGGAGCAATATATAATGAAAAGGTCTTCCAAAAATTGGAAAGTTTTACAACTTAAAAATTTTAATAAATGCCAATAGTTCCAACTATTGTCGAAAAATCACAACGCGGTGAGCGCGTCTATGACATATTTTCCAGGCTGCTTGAAGAGCGGATTATTTTTCTTGTGGGTCAGATTACCGATTTGAACGCAAATTTGGTTATTGCTCAGATTCTTTACTTAACCTCCAAGGATCAAAAACGCGATATCAAGCTGTATATCAACAGTCCGGGAGGTTCTGTGACAGCAGGATTAGCTATTTATGATACAATGCAGTATGTTAAGTGTCCGGTTTCTACTATTTGCGTAGGATTGACAGGCTCAATGGCAGCGATTCTTCTTGCTGCGGGGACAAAAGGAAAAAGATTTGCCCTGCCTAATGCCGAGATTTTACTGCATCAGGTAGCGGGCGGAGTAACAGGACAGGCGGTGGATATTGAGATTACGGCTAAACAAATTGTTAAACTGAAAGAAAACCTTAACAAGATTTTAGCCTTTCATACCGGTCAGCCGTTAGAAAAAGTGGAGAAAGACACTGATAGAGATTTTTACCTGACAGCCGAAGAAGCAAAAATCTACGGCTTGATTGATGATGTTATCGGAATAAAGTAAACCCGGTCAAATAAAATCCTTTGGATTTTGGGCGTAGCCCATTTGACTGGGTAAACTTTCTGGAAAGTATTAAATTAGAGTATTAGCCATTAAAGTATAAAAGCTCACCGAGTTGTAGGTGAGTTTTTTTAGAAAATATAACAAAACGCGGATAGTGCAAATTATACGAAATCCGTATCTACAAACTATTCGCTCAAATTATGGATTTAATTACTTCATTAATAATCATATTCATTGCTTTGGGCTTGGGTTCGGTAATGGGTTATTACGCCCGGCAGTCAATCGTCAAAAAAAGAGCAGGCACCATAGAAGCAAGGCTTCATAAAAGAATGGAGCAGGTCAAAGCAGAAAGCAGCGCCATTCTAAAACAAGCGCAAGAGAAAGCAGCTAAAGTTATTAGTAAAACCGAAGAAGAAGTTGACCAGCGCAGGCGGGAATTTTTAAGGACCCAGCAGGTTCTTTTGGACAGGGAAAAACTTTTAGATAAAAAAATCTCTCTTTCTGAATTAAAAGAAGAAGAATTCAGACAAAAAGTGGAAAAATTAAAAGAATTAAAAGAAGAATTGGATAAATTGAGAAGCGAGGCAGAAGAAAAGTTGGAAAAAGTCGCCAAAATTTCAAGAGAAGAGGCCAAAAAAGAATTGCTTTCTCTCGTTGAAATCGAATATCAAAAAGAAATATTAGAAAAACTCAGAAAGTTAGAAGAAAGAGGAGTCGAGAAAATAGAAAAAAGGGCAAAAGAAATTTTAGCTTTAGCTATGCAAAAATGCGCTGTGCCCCAAGTTCAAGAGTTGACTACCTCCACTATCGTCTTACAAAACGAAGACATCAAAGGAAGGATTATTGGTAAAGAGGGAAGGAATATTAGAGCCTTTGAGAAATTAACCGGTGTTGAAGTTATTGTTGATGAAACGCCGGAATCGGTCGTAATTTCCAGTTTTAATCCGATTCGTCGGCAGATCGCCAAATTGGCCCTTGAAAAGCTTATCCAAGACGGCAGGATCCAGCCGGCAAAAATAGAAGAAAAAGTGGAAGAGGCAAAAACCGAAATTGCCAAGAAAGTAAGAGAGTCAGGAGAAAAAGCAGTTTATGAAACAGGGGTTGTTGGGGTAGACGATAAACTTATGCAATTATTAGGAAGATTATACTACCGTACCAGTTATGGCCAGAATGTTTTGCTTCATTCCATGGAAGTGGCTTTTTTAGCAGAGGCAATAGCCGATGAAATAGGAGCAAACAGCCAGGTGGCTAAAAGAGCGGGTTTATTGCACGATATAGGGAAGGCAGTTGACCATCAAGTTCAAGGTTCCCACGTTGATATCGGGATTAAGATTTTACAAAAATTCGGAGAATCAGATGAAATAATTAAAGCAATGCAGGCTCATCACGAAGAGCATCCCGTAGAATCAATTGAGGCGATAATTGTAAAAGTAGCTGACGCTATTTCTGGCGCAAGGCCCGGTGCGAGAAAGGATAGTTTGGAAAACTATCTCCAAAGATTAAAAGAGTTAGAAGATATTGCGATGAAATTTTCCGGCGTAGAAAGAGCTTATGCGATTCAGGCTGGCAGAGAGATAAGAATCTTTGTTAAATCGGATAAAATAGATGATTTAGGTCTTCAGAAATTGGCGAAAGAGATTGCAAATAAAATTGAAGAAGAATTAAAATATCCCGGAGAAATAAAAGTAGTGGCAGTTAGAGAAAATAGGGTGGTGGAATATGCCCGGTAGAAGAATTTCGATAGCCCCGCCTTGGCGGGGCTATTTTAATAAATCGAAATACTCTACCGGGTGAAACAAGATAAATTATTTTAATTCCATTTTATCGCCTACTGATATTTTGGTTTCTTGCGCTATACCAGCGTTTATTTCAAGCACATATTTGGCTTTGGTTTCAGGATTGATAAATGAACAGGGTTCATCTGCGCAAGGTTGATTATTTCGGCTAATAAAAACAATTTCTTTATTTGAATTCAGCCAGATTATATCTAAGGAAATCAAAGTATCTTTCATCCAAAAAGAATAAATATCTTCTTCTGGGAAAATGAAAAGCATGCCCTCGTTTTGTTCTATATTTTCTCTGAACATTAAACCCTTTTCTCGGGTTTTGGGCGTGTTTGCAATTTCAGCATTAAAACAATAATTAGAAAAACAAATCCGGGAGATTTTCTCATCGCAACGCAATAAAAAAACAGTAACAACTATAATTATTACTGTAGCTAATAAAATAGATATAATTAAAAGCTTTTTCATCTTCAGAGTATATTTACAATTCCGCTCAAACTCATTTTATTAAAAATTCCTAAATTTTACCAGCGCGTCGGCGGCTGTGGCGATTCTTTTTTCCTAGACCCCTTTTCCTCGCCGCAGCCGCCTCCGCTTTCGCTCGCCCGCCCGAAAGGCGGGCTCGTTTTTTTAAAAAATTTATTCTCTATTTACAAATTTTTTCATTTAATATAAAATAGAAAAGATTTATTAAAAGGAATATCTATAATATATCAAAATATAAAAGAAACGGTCTAATGATAAAATTAAGCAAAAAAAAGTATATTGGGCTCGGACATGTTCCTATGGGTATAGGAGCGGTTATTAAAGGATGGGATATGGCAGAGGAAGATTTTCGTAATCCATCAAGACTTCCTGTCGTAAATTTTCGTGCGATGACAGAGGCATGCCCACATAATTGTTTTCATTGTTTTACAGATAAAAATAAGAAAATTCTAACGTTAAATGAAATCAAGGACGTAATAGATCAATTAGCAGATTTGAATACTTATGCGATTGATTTTGTTGGAGAAGGAGAGCCGACAGTTGATAAAGATTTTTTTGAGATAATTGAATATGCTTCCTCAAAAGGAATTCATCAATCCATATATACGGATGCCGCAGTAAAAATGCGAGATAAAGATTTTGTAAAAAGGGTTTATGAATCTGGTGCCAGTGTATGTCCCAAATGTGATAGTTTATTTAATGAGGAATATCAAAATTGGGTTGTTGGAGATAAGACTGGTAAATATTTTAAACAAAGAAACGAAGCAATAAAACTTCTTATAGATTATGGATTTAACAGAGTTCAAGAAGATGGAACTACAAGATTGGGTTTTGATATGGTTGTTACAAAAAGAAATATCGACGAAATTGAAAAAACATTACGTTATTGTAGAGATAATAATTTGTGGATAATTTTTACTACTTATCTTCCATCTGGAAGAAGTGGGAGAGAAGATTTTAATAGATCATTAATACTTAATGAAGGAGACAGAACTAAATTGAAAGAAATAGTAAAAAAGATTGATGAAGAATATGAATTCTTCCATCCAATATGGAATGGCTCGACGACAATGCCGTGTATAGAGTTTCTACAAATATATGGGGATGGAAGAGTAAGTCCTTGTGTAGGTAATGAAAATATAGTTGGCAATATAAGAGAAAGTTCTATTAAAAAATTGGAGAATAAAATATTGAAGAAATATCCATTTCTCAATAGGGCAAAATTTGATGGTTACTGTCCCTATAGACCTAAAATCTAAATAAAATATCTCTCGGGAATAAAATATCAAAAAAGAAAATGAGAGGTCAAATGAAACAATTACGAACCAATAAAAAGGACTATCCAGGAGGAGACGCTTGCGTGCTTCTGAAAGGTTATAGTTATTCATTACAGGAAATTTATGCAGCCCGTGATGCAGGTCAGATCCTTTGTTTGCGGATGGAAACTAACGATAGTTGCAACTTGAGGTGTATATATTGTTATTCTTATTTGCGACGTGAAAAACAGAAGGAAATGTCACTTAAAGATGCTTGTGATGTTATCGACCAAGGAATTAACTTGGGTTTACAATCGATAGTTTACCTTGGAGGCGGAGAACCTCTTCTATATAAGCATTTTTGGCCATTTATTGAGTACGTCAGTTGTCGAAAAGTGATACCAGTTATCTTTACAAATGGTACATTAATAAATTTGAGCGTTGCACAGCGTCTATTTGACCTTGGAACATCGATAATGATTAAATTAGATGGAAAAAAAGAAATTCAGGATAAGCTTAGCGGGCAAGGTACCTATAAAAAAATTCGTTCCAGTTTAGATGCTCTTTTGGAAGTTGGTTTTGGAAAATTAAATGGACGTTATACAAGGATTGGTATTGGTCCTTGCGCTACAAAAATTAATATCCTTGAAATACCTAAAATTTGGCGATTTGCTCGGCAAAACAATTTTTTTCCCAACGTTGAATTGGCTACAGAAATTGGTAAGGCCACATCGAATATTGCACTGGATTAT
Organism: Patescibacteria group bacterium; assembly: GCA_018895235.1. GTDB lineage: Bacteria > Patescibacteriota > Minisyncoccia > Minisyncoccales > Staskawiczbacteraceae > JAHIOM01. The sequence continues at coordinate 79,950 of JAHIOM010000010.1, forward strand.
AATCAAGCCCGCTGGCTTAGGCAGACTTTAAAAGAGATAGATGAAAAAGAGTTCAATATTAAATGGTCTACACCATATAGTTCGACTCCCGCTCATTCGTGCGGAATTTTTCTGGCTGGAGCGGCTATAAAAGTGGACCGCAGTGTTGCTTTATGCCCAGAAATGCCACCTGTGGCGAATCTAGCTAATAAGGCCCTTGCTAAAATCATTCAAGAACCACCTTTCTCTATGGCGCGAGCTCTTGAAAATAATATTGAAGAACCATGCGCTTCTTGTAAATTTTTTCGATTATGTCTTGGCGGTTGTCGTTCGAAAGCATTGGTTTGTAATAAATCTATTTTTGCATGTGATCCCCATTGTACCTTGTTGGCAGATAATCAGTAAAATATTCTTTCAAGAAATGAATAACAACTCATCACAAGATTGGAAATCGACGCTTAAAGGCCTTCTTAATAGACTTTCGATAGAGGATAGATATCGTTGTGCGTCAGGAATTCCAGGACCAATATTAGAAATGCGTTCGGGAACATTGCCAGGAGAATTAGCACGAGGTAATAGAATTTTGGACCCTATGCCACTCATAGCCGGGGTAACAGGCCTTAATCTTCAGAGGCTTCGTAAATGCGCTAAAGAGATAGCAAATGAATATAGTTTTAAGAAGATATTAGATGAATATAATGCAATTACTGTTGATTTCCGCAGCCGCTTGATACTACTAAGGGATTATGTAAAAGCTTTTATCCATCGTTTGCACGGGCTTTCAATTAATAGTAATCCTATTAATATTAACAAAATAAGAGAAATCCAGCTTTGTATTCGTAATCAAATTATTAATATTATCTATCCAGCCGATCTTGTATCACTTGGTTTATTATGGGAAATATTTGCAGAAGAAATTTATTATCTCAAGAATCCTGTTAAATGTATTTATGATCTTGGTGCTAATATTGGTTTTTCAGCAGTATACTTCCATTTACTTAATCCGTCTGCGGAACTTGTATGTGTAAAGCCGATGGAAGAAAATCTTCGGATACTTGAACGAAATTTACATAGCAATAATATAAATGCGAAAATAATTCGTGCAGCAGTAGGTGATGCTGAAGGGCAAACAACTCTGTTTTTTAGCGATCAATCTCATGCGCTTCCGTCAGCATATACGAAACAGCCACAATTTAGACAAGTTTCTATACTTCCGTTTGATAGGATTATAAGTGGCAAGGGGTATGGTCTAAAAATTGATATCGAAGGAGCTGAAAGATTTTTAAGCAAATATCCAGCCATTATTGAAAATGCCAATTGGATTGTTGGTGAATTGCACTATTCTGGCGATATCGAACAAGATTCGCGCATTGACGCTTTTTTTGATATTGTGAAACGTAATTTTACCGTGGAGAAAGGTAGGCCCATTGTCTATTTTATTGGAAATGAAGTTTTACTTTGTGAGACTTTCAAAACATTAAAGAAAATCCCCCGAGGATAACCAATCGGGGGATTAATTTTATGGAATCTTACTTATCTCCAAAGGGAGAATTTTCTTGTTAATTCTGAGACAACATCCCAATCACCAAACATAACAATTCCATAATACTCTATGCTTTCTTCTTTAAACTGCCTGCTTTTCTCGGGGCTTTCGAATGTCCCAATAGAGTTTATAAAGTCTGGGAAATCAACAAAACGAACATTTTTGCTGATAAGTTCTTTTCTCAGCCCTTTTAACTCTTCAGGATTTTTTGTCCTAAGAATTATGAACGGTAGTTCAGAGATATTCGCATGGCTATTGCTATCTCCATCAGCATAATCAACAAATCTAAGCCCAGTTTTATTTTCGGCACTTGCACCTAGACCAAGAGCCATATGGGCTAATGCATTCATAACAATGCCCAATCCTATATTACCGTTCAATACAGCGACTAATTTTTGGGGATATTTTTCCATATAACGTTCTCCTTCTCCTGACGTTTTTTCTTGTTCTGAGTTCATTTTTTTTCTCCTTTCTCTGTTTTCGCAGAGCAAAAGCTACTTTTAAAACAGCTAATAATAGATTAACATCTATAATTTCTTTTGTCAATAGGGAGAAATTTCAACCACTTTTCAGAAGATAAATGGTTTCCTAAAAATGGGTTAAAAACTCATTTTAAAATCGACTTTTTAATAAATCTTTTTCATCTTCAGAGCGGGTAAGGGGAGTCGAACCCCTGTAATCGGCTTGGAAAGCCGGTGCACGACCGCTATGCGATACCCGCATTAATTTGATTTAATGATGATTTTATCCATCCTATTATCCTTCTGTGTAATCTTTTTCCGAATTCTTTTTTGCCACAACTTTTAATATATAAATGTAGGGTGCCATAAGGCAATTTCTGTTTTTTCAGGCCAGACTTGTTAATTCTTTTATCTATTTGGGTTTTGCCAAATTGTTTTTTAGGAACGCCAGTTGTTTTTGACCAATAATTTATAGTTTTTTTAATGTTATTGTCTGGATACAAATGGATCGCCGGGTTAAAGTTCTCGTTTTTTAAATGGCAAATTTCTTTGAACCATTTTATCGCAGCTTTTATTATTTGAGGATCGGAATTTATCAATCTAACATATTCGTGTGTTTTTGTCCCTTCGCCTAAATAAAGTCCAATTCCTAAAAACCATAAATCTCTTGTTGTAACTTTTCCTAATTCCGTTTCCGCCAGAGTAGTCATTTCTTTTATTTCTGTCATTCTCTGTTTATGTTTGAACAAAGCCGATTTCAGTTTTGCCCGTCCTATTCTTTCAATAACTTTCTTGTTCGGAGTATAGGGTACTTTGTCTGTCCAATTAGCTACGGTACTTTTTTTCAGATTCAATTTATCACAAATCATATTATAAGAATAACCCTTTTTTCTATAGCTTACGGCTTTTTTTCTAAGATTTATCGGTTTCATAAAATAATGTTTTTATACCCATTATCATATTATACCAATAAACCAATGAGGGTTCAATATAAAGAACAATAAATTTGTCGGGGTACTCGGATTCGAACCGAGACTAAATCGTCCCAAACGATTCGTGCTACCGTTACACCATACCCCGATGAGAAATATTATATCATTTTTTTAAACTAAGTCAAAAAATAGATCTTGATTTTCGGTATATTTTGTGATAACATTCAAAACAATTAAAGCCCCCGTAGCTCAATGGACAGAGCAATGCCCTTCTAAGGCAAAGATGCAAGTTCGATTCCTGCCGGGGGCACAAATTAAACTAATCCACAGATTGGTGGTTTGACCCTCCCTTTCTAATATGATAAAATTAAATAATGCCTATAGTTAAATGTAAAATATGTAAAAAGGAATTTTATGCAAAGCCGAGCTGGTTAAAAAACGGTTGGGGAAAATATTGTTCTCGGGAATGTCAATGGAAAGGTCAATTAAGGGGAAAATTTGTAAAATGTTATATTTGCAAGAAGAAAGTATGGAAGGCGCCGAAAGCACTTGAACATTCTAAAAGTGGTAAATATTTTTGTAGTAAATCATGCCAAACTTTATGGCGAAACGGAATTGTATATATTGGTGAAAGACATCCAAATTGGAAAAACGGTGAAACTATTTATAGAAAAATTTTAGAAAGAAGTAAAAAAAAACAAGTATGTCTTTTATGTAAGACCGATGATAAAAGAATATTAGCAGCTCATCATATAGATGGAAACAAAAAGAATATTAAACTGAAAAACCTTGTTTGGTTATGTTTTAATTGTCATTTTTTAGTGCATCACGATGAGAAAACCGAAAAAAGGTTTATGGAGGCCATAGTGTAATAGTAGCACTAGAACCTGTGGAGTTCTCAGTACGGGTGCAAATCCCGTTGGTCTCCCATTTGAAAACAGCCCCGTCATGACAGGGCTGTTTTAATATATTATTCCTATTTTTTTTCTTCCAGAGTTATTACTAAATCTATTTCTTGTTTCTCTCTTAAAATTTTAAGTGTTGCCTTTTCCCCTATTTTGCATTTTTGTAAGATATTAGCCAAAGGATTTTTAAGCGTTATCTTTTCCCCGCGGCACTCAAGAATTATATCAAATTCCTTAACCCCTGTTTTTTCAGCCGGAGAATCTTTTATAACCGGAGGTTCTCCAAGGGTTTCCCTAACAACCAAGGCGCCGTAATGAACGGGCAGTTTATTAACTCTCGCCATTTCCTCCGAGATTAAAACATATTTTATGCCCAAAAATGGAACAATAATCTTGCCGTATTTTTTAATTTCCTCCAAATCTTTTTTAGCGTAATCAATCGGGATTGCAAAACCGATATTCTGGGCTCCCATAACCACAGCAGTATTAATGCCAATAACTTTTCCTTCCATATTTACTAAGGGTCCCCCTGAATTTCCGGGATTAATAGCTGCATCGGTTTGTATCAAACCTCTTAGATTTTCCGCTTGTTGGGATAAGCCGCTGATAGCAGTGATATAACGGCTTAAGCCGGAAACAATGCCAGCTGACAGAGTGTCATGAAATTCACCCAGAGCATTTCCGATTGCCACAACTTCTTCGCCGAGTTCGATTTTAGACGAATCAGCCAGCTCTAAATAAGGCAGGTTTTTTTCCTCTATTTTTAATATGGCTACATCATTAATAGGATTTCTGGACAGAATTTTTGCCGAATATTTTTTCTTTGGTTCCAAAATAACCGTATATTTCGCTGTCGTATCCGCAACCACGTGGTTTGAAGTTATAACATATCCGTCTTTTGAAATAATAAAACCGGAGCCGCCGCCTATTTGGGTTTTCCTTTTTTTATTGCCGTCCTGTATATTGGGCATCATGTATTCTTTTCCACCGAAAGGAAACATATAAAAGCCCTCTATTTTGGGTAGGTCTTTAGATACGACAATAGTTATTACTGCTGGGCAGGCTCTTTTCGCTATTTCTACTATTGATATTTTTTTAGCCATGGTTACTCTATTTAATGGATTACTTTTTTTAATTATACATTATATTGCAAAAAGAAAAAGAATTTGGTAGCTTAAAACTGCTCTTTGATAACAAAAGAAAGGATGGTGGAAAATGAAGGAATCAGTTCGCGTAATTGATGGCGGCGGAAACGGTTTCCGCAGGGCTGATGTTTGTGGATTTGAAGTAAAAAATTTAGTAGCTATAACTCGTGGTCAGATTATCAACCCCCAGGAACTTATAAAATTTGCCTGTGCTGATTTGTCAAAAAATTGTATTGGTATTGTTTATGCTGTGGCCGGCGAAATCCAAAATGGTGTAGTAGTTAAATCCCCTCAAATCCACTGGCTTGATGGTTTTGGTTTGTTTGCCGAGACTGTCGGCGTTTCCGGCAAAAAAGTTATGGTTGTTAACGATATGGATGGCGCAATAATAGGTATGGCAAAGTTGATGCCCACCCTGGATTATTTTATGGCCATGACTTGGAGTTCTGGTATCGGCGTCCGCGTTTTCCGCAATGGCGAGATTTTATGTCAGGGAGAGGGCGGTCATATTCCGCTTGATCCATCTCCCTCTGCACCCCTTTGTGATTGTGGATTACAAGGTTGCGCAGAATCAATTCTTGGCGGAGAGTCAATAAAGCGCAGAGTTATTGCAGCGATGGAATATATCGGTCTGCAGTTTCCTGACAAGCACCCCTGTAAGGTTTTAGACGAATGCTTTGACAAAGGCGCGGGATGGGCGTGGGACATTTATAATTCAGTTGCAATTGGAATGGGAACTTTTCTGGCGACATACCAGACAATTTTTCGGTTTCCGGTTCTTGTTTGGAAGGGAGGGTTTGCTACGAACGCCTTTCCGCGGATAGTAGAATCAATTCGTAAACACATGCAAGCAAGGTTGATAAACCAAAATTGGGGCAGAAAAATGGCTTTTATCCAAAGCCCAAGGCCGGACATTGATTCTCTGATTGGTGCCGCTGCACTTTTCAGACAAATGTATAAATAAGAACCTTTCGTCGCTTCGCTCCTCAAGAACCTTGATTGTTTGCCCTTCGGGCAAGCCATTGTCTAAGAACCTTTCGTCGCTTCGCTCCTCAAGAACCTTGAATGTTTGCCCTTCGGGCAAGCCATTGTCTAAGAACCTTTCGTCGCTTCGCTCCTCAAGAACCTTGATTCGCTAAGGAATCATTATATATTCTTGAATTAGGCAGGTTTTCCTGCCTATTTTGTTTTGTTGGGGATACTTGTTTGACATTAATTTTTATGCTAATATATTTTAATGTCGGAAAGCCCTCGGATTTGCTAATTTCACTGTTTTAAAGGGTTACACCCCATAGTTTCCGCTCGAGGCGGACCAGCCCAGGGCTGGCAATAACATTTTATTGCCTGAGCCCTCGTAGCTCAATGGATGAGCGGCTCCGTCCTAAGGAGAAGATTGCAGGTTCGACTCCTGCCGAGGGCATTGACTTTATTTTTTGGTAGAAAAAGGTATAATATATAAACATGTCGCACAAAAGAACAAGAAGGAAAAAATTCGTTTCAGCTGCAGTTTTAATCACTTCTGTTTACGCTTCCTTTTTATTCACTATAGGGATGATTGTCGGATATTTGGGTATGAGGTATTTTTATAAAAAGTATGTAGAGAAAGGGCCCCTAAAGTTTATCTATATAGATTTCAATGGTTGGAGAATTCACTTACATCACTGGATATTCGGAGTTTTGATTGTTATTTTCCTTTTAATCGGCGGTTGGAAATCTGAATTGCCAAATTTTCTTTGGGGATTAATTGCAGGAATAATTGCTCATGATATTTATGATTTTAACGACTGGCATAGAATTCTGGCTAGAGAAAAAAAGACGGTCTAAAATACACTTTGAATGATTAAGAAGGGTGCGGCTCTCCGAGCCGCATTTTTAGGGAGGGTTGGCAGAATGGTAATGCGCTGGTCCCGAAAACCAGTGGGGGAAACCCCTTGCAGGTTCGAGTCCTGCACCCTCCGCCAACAACATTTTTATTCTATAAACTATCAATAATTTTTTTAAGTTCTTTTGCCGTTTCTGGATCAATTTTAGATACCCTTTCAATTATTTTTAAGGCCTCATTTTTATTGCCTGATTTTGCAAGATAAATAACTTTTTGGCTCATCGCTGTAATATTTTTGGGTTGGCGCGATAAAACTGTATTACAAAGAGAAATTGCTTGGTCATACTTTTCAAGTTTTGCATAAGTCTGACCAATAAATAAAAGCATATCCGGGCTTTCATATGTTATATAATAATCATATGCTTTTTCAATTTCTTTAATTCCCTTGTCATATTCTTCAGCCACTAAATATGATAAACCTAAATACCAGTGGGATTTTTTAATATTTTCATTTGAACTCAGAATTTCTTTATAAATTTCAATTGCTTCTTCATATTCTCCTTTTAATAATTTTACCCAACCTAATTCATAAAGTACTTCCTCCCGTTTTGGAGAAAGTTCTAAGGCCGTTTTCAAAATTTTTTCTGATTTTACTAAATAACTTGGATCATAAACTCCTTTTATATTGTACAATTTGCCAAGGTATAAATAATTACGAACATCTAAAGGGTGTTCTTTAATACTTTTTTCAATTTCTGAAATTCCAAATTCTAAACCTTCTGTTAAGGTTTTTTGGTCAGCTATTCCTTTATTTTTTGCCTCATTAACTGATATTACCAACTGTGCTCTAATTTCCGGACTAACAAAAGAAGATTTTTCTAAAGCTTTTTTAAAAAAAATAAGTCCTGATTTTAGATCAGTTTGAGAGATTAAAGCACCCTTGACAGAGAAATTTGATTGCCAGAATGGTTGAAGATTAAACTTATAGATTATAAAAGGAAAAGAAATAATAACAAGAATAATTAAAAGTGTTTTTTTATTTGTTATTCGTATGTTCCCGCCCGCATTGCTAGGCAAAACATTGCGGGTAGGCGTATCTATTTGTAAATTCTTGGATTCGGTAATAAAATAAACCAGCCCCAAACCGAAATAAAAAACAATTAAAGGAGCGGGCGTATCAAAAGCAGAGAGATTCTGAACAAAATAAGCCATGAACATTAATCCTAAAATTCCAACGGTTATCTTAATTTTTAAAACCGCCTCTTTTTTAATTTTTCTAAACAATAACCAAAATAAAGAAATAAAAACCGCAAAATAAGCAAGAATTCCCAAAATACCAGTTAAAGCCAAAATATCCATAACTTGGTTATGAGAACGATCCCGCCAAATACCAATACTAATTACTCCTTTTTCTAAATAATGAGAGTGATAATATTTGTTAAAAAGAACATCATGATTTTCCCAACCCCAGCCTAAAATAGGTTTTTCTTTAAACCCCTGAAAGGTAACTTGCCAACCAATGATTCTAGTTGAAAGATGGTTTTCGAAATAAATCATTTGCTGTAAAAAAATAGGCGCTTTAGAAATCCATGGTTTATTTCCTTGAGTAAAAAGAAAAATAACACTACTAATCCCAATAATTACCAAAAAAACCAAAGCTATTTTTGTTTTTTTAAAAGGCAAAGTAAAAATTAAAAAAAATAAAAATAAAAATAAACTTAATCCAAAAGCCAGCATCACTCCTCGAGTAGCACCTAAAAGCATAATAACTAAATTAAAAACAATTAAAAAAATAGCTAAGCCCTTCCAAAACCATTTTTTTTCAATTAAAGCCAAAAATCCTGCTAAAAAAATATGGAGCATTGCAAAAACCGATAAATAAATAGCATTACCTAAAGTAGAAAATAAACGCCCATGTTTTACCCCGCCTTCGGGTAAAAATTGAAAACCCAACATTTGCCCCAGCCCATAAAGTCCGACTAAAAAAGACGAGATTAGAGAAACCCAGATAAATTTTTTCCAATCTCTCCAATTTTTAAAGACAGAGGTTAAGATTAAAAACCAAAAATAGAAGTGAATTATAGTGAAAACCCCGGTCATTCTTTCTTGGGTGGAGAAAAAAGATCTGGAAATATCTACTCCAGTAAACATTGTCAGGATTAAAATACCTGTAAAAATTGTTAAAGAAAAAATCAGCGGATTTTTAAAATTAGGACGATATTTCTTTTCTTGGATAATTAAAATCAACCAGAAGAAAAGGATAATTTCAACTAAAATCTGAAAAGCAATAACTTTAGGAAAAATATATGGATATAGGGTTTGACGATAAACCAAAAGAGGGAGGAATAAAATCAAATAACTTCCCCATTGGATAATTAATAAACAAATTTTTTCTAAAATTTTGGACATATTGTATTATATTATTTTAACATTTTAAACAAAAGAAAAATATATTGAAAAATTATAATTTTTATGTAAAAATCGAGTATATAACAATCAGATAAAGCCAACGTTCATTTGTTTAAAGTTTTTTAATCTGTTATAATTGTAAGTAAGGGAGGAGAAGGAAAGTTTATTTTCATTTTCCGACCGAACGCCGCAATTATGCAGGTAGTCCTGCAATCATAAAATATATGTTTCCTGAAACCCAAATATTAACTGATGAGATGAGTTCAATAGATTACATTAAAGTAATCCTCAAAAGAAAGTGGTTTATTCTCTCATTGTTTTTTCTTGCTGTGATTTTAACAGGAATCTTCAGTTTTCTTTTACCAAAAGTTTATCAAATTGATACTTCTTTAGAAGTAGGACGAATAGACGGAGTAGTAGTAGCATTAGTAGAAGATCCGGGGCAAGTGAAGGAAAAAATTGATAGTGATGTTTATGGGGTTTTAATCAGAGAAAAACTTCAAATTTCAGAAGAAAATTATCCTAAAATAAAAGCTGAAAATCCAAAGAATACTAATTTAATTAAAATCAAAATAGAATCAGCAAACACTCAACAATCTTTAAGTATTTTAGAAGAAATAAATAAAATAATATCAGAAGAGCACCAAGAAAAACTTGAATTTAAAAAAGAACTTTTGGAAAAAGATATAGAGTTTTTGGAAAATAATATAGAAGTTGCGGGAAAAGGTACAGAAAGAGTTAAAACTAAAATTGGATTTTTAGAAGAAGAAAAGAAGAATTTAGAAGCAAAAGTTGAAGCCCTGCAAAAAATTCTACCTTACCAGCAAGATCCTGGCACTCAATTTGCTCTTTTTGATACCAAAGAAAAATTAGCGCAAAAAAAACTAGAAATTGAAGACAGATATTTGGGGATTAATTCTTTAGAGACAGAGATCGGCTCTTTTAAGAGTCAAATTAATTCTTTGCAAAAACAGATAAAAGATATTTGGTCAACCCAAATTATAAAAACTCCTACTGTTTCTAAAAATCCAATTAAACCAAGATTATTATTTAATGTGGCTGTAGCTGGGTTTTTAGGGCTCTTTTCAGGAATATTTTTAGCTTTCGGTAAAGAATGGTGGGAAAAAGAGTCATTGCAAAAGAATAATAAAATATGAAGATTATTAACAGGGTGCGAATTAAATAAATAGGGGCAGCTGCCCCTATTTATTTAGATATTTTAGTACCCTGTAATGCCAATCTTTTTTATTATTTTATTAAAAAGATACACGCCTATAACAGGAGCGAGTATAGCAAAAGGGATTATAAAACAAAGATGTACAGCAGTGGTGCCGGATAAACCAAGCCACAATTCTCTAATAAACTCAATACAATGATAAATTGGATTTATCCTCACCGCGAGATGAAGAAACCGAGGCAGGCTAGATAATGGATAATACAAGCAAGATAAAAAAGTCCATCCCCAATATATATAACTAAATGCAAACAATGTATCTTCATTAGCTAAGCTAAAGGCGCCTATAATTAAAGAAACCCCTAGGGTTCCCAAAAAAGCTAAAAAAATTATTAATATTACTAAAAGTAATTTGGCGAAAGCTATGGGAGTAATCAAATAGGCGATGCCTAAAAATATAACCAGGATGATTCCCAATCTTGGTAGTTCTGATAGTCCTATACCTATGACCAATTTTAATCTATGAACAGGAGCTACTAAAAAAGAAAGAATAGTCTGCCAGTATTTTTCATTAATAAATTTTGTTTTAAAAATATTGAATCCAAAACTAAAGAAAGTGTGGACTAAACTGCCTAATATCAGAAAAGAGATAAAGTTCGTTTGGGTTATACCTCCTATCTCTTTTGCTCCTGAAAGAAAAAATCCCGAATACACCACCGAAAAAAGGATAACAAATCTTAAGGGCTGTAATATTGCATCTCCAAAATAATTCCATTTAAATCTGAAATTCAGTTTTATCTCTTTTTTAGCTATCGCAAAAATTTGGGTGACGTTCATTACGTTAGACCTTCGTTAATTTGATAAATACATCTTCTAAAGAAATCTCTTTTTCTCTTCCCATAATCTGTTTTAGGTCCTGGGGTGTGCCTACCTTTATCAACTTGCCCTGATTTAAAAATCCTATCCTGTCAGATAACTGATCAGCCTCTTCCATATAATGGGTAGTTAGAATTATGGTCTTTTTCATCTGCTTAATCTTCTTCCTTACATCAATAGCAATATGAGGGTCCAATCCTAAGGTTGGTTCATCCAGAAGTAAAATATCTGGGTTATGAATTAAGGCCCTAGCTAAGGCAAGTTTTGATTTCATACCGGTCGAATAATGCTCCACATATTCATCAAGCCAGTTTTCTAAGCCTAAGAATTCCGCTAATTCTTTTATTCTTGATTTAAAATTTTTGACATTATAAAGTCTGGCAAAATATTCTAAATTATCATAACCAGTAATACGATAGTAAATCATAGTATATCCAAGCATAAGCCCTATTTTTCCTCGAACCTCTTCCACAGGTTTATTATCGATTTTCACCCAACCACTGGTAGGTTGCAGGAGTCCAGAGATAATCTTTATCAGGGTGGTCTTTCCTGCTCCATTAGGCCCAAGCAGGCCAAAAACTTCACCCTCTTTAATCTCTAAGTTTATATCATCCAAAGCGTTAAAGAAACGCTTGGGACGGCCAAAACTGAATCCTCTATCCCGCTTTTTTATTAAATAGGTTTTAGTAAGATTTTTTATCTGTATCATTTATCTACTTGTTATCTTTACATTTTTATGTATTATGTTTTAACATCCATTATGCGGGCTGTCTTATGAGATTCTATCGCCCTAAGCGCGACTTCTAAATTAACAAGCGCTTCTTTTCCAGAAACTATTATTCCTTTCCGGCTTTGAAGATAATCGCTAAAGTTTTGCAATTCTAACTTCAAAGGTTCCTCGGTTTTTATCTTTATTCTCTCAACTTTCGGAGTTCCAAATTTTATAATAAAGTCTCCGTAAGAATCAAAACCCTTCTGATAATTATTCTCGTACATCTTAAAATGCTGGTTTATATAATCGAGTTCCGCATACCCTTTGGTTCCAGTAATACTCAATTTCCTTATCTTTATAGGTGTGATCCAATTTACCTGAATTGAGACATCCACAGCGCCATAATCCAAAAAAATACTGGCATAATCTAAGCGCCTGCTATTCAATGCCTTGCCCGCTTTAGCATACACTCGCTTGGGTTTTTGAGCAAGTAAGTAATTACATACATCTATATCATGAACTGCCAAATCAGTGATAACATTTGCATTTTTGGCCTGCGGAGGAAATAATCCTACGCGCTTAATCCAAATGGAAGTTATCTTCCCAAATTTCCCTTGTTTGATAAAGTCTTTTAATTTTTGAACTGCGGGATTAAATCTTTCGACATGCCCTACTGCTAACGTAACTTTCTGCTTTCTTGCTGCTTGAATTATTTGTTGCGCATCACCAAGGGTCATAGAAATTGGTTTTTCAATAAACACCGAAACTCCTTGGTTAATACAATCTAAAGCCACTTTTTTATGAAGATGGGTGGGAACGGCAATAGAGACCGCATTTAACTTTTCTTCAGCAAGCATCTTTTTATAACTTTGGTAAAATTTGCAATTATATCGTTTTGCTATTACTCTCCCTGCGGTTGCACTAATGTCAGCTACCGCTTTTAAACTTACTCCTATTAACTGTGAGTAAATCCTGGCGTGATGCCGCCCCATATTTCCTATACCAATTACCCCTACTTTTAGAATTTTCTTCTTCATATACTTTCTTCTATGTTGCTTAATTTAAGATTTATTTCAACTTAATGACTCCTCTAACATATCGGGCAGCGCCGCTTACATCCGCAAAATAGGGGCTAATAGCAACTTTTCCAGGCATGGTTTCACCTTTATATAACTTCTTTTTCGACCACTTTTCTTGCGTTTTCTGTTATTTCTTTTAATTCATTGCGATTTTTATTTGTATGTGTTGGTAATTTCTCCAATTGTGGCAATCTCATAGTTTATCTTCACATAACTAAACAATTTTTCAAAATCCTCCAGATTATCAGA
>JAHIOM010000011.1 GCA_018895235.1 Patescibacteria group bacterium
AAAGCGGGGCGAGCGAAAGCGGAGGCGGTTGCGGCTAAGAAAAGGGGTCTGGGGAAAAGGAATCGCCGCAGCCGCCGACGCGCTGGTAATTTTCAGGAATTTTTGATAAAGTGAGTTCGAGCGAAGTCGTAAATATACTCCGATTAAAATTTGCCGCGGTGGTGGAATGGCATACACGGGGGACTTAAAATCCCCTGGCCGAAAGGCCATGTGGGTTCGACTCCCACCCGCGGCATATAAATTATGGCTACTTTACTTTGGATATTAATCAGCACTTTTTTAGTCAGTTTGGTCTCTTTTATTGGAATTTTTACAATATCTTTAAAAGAGAAAATTCTTGAGAAGGCGCTGTTTTTTCTTGTATCTTTGTCTATCGGCGGACTAATGGGCGGGGCTTTTTTGCACCTTTTACCAGAAGCCATAGAAAAGTTTGGGAATGGCGATATTTTTTTATACACATTAACAGGATTCTTTTTATTTTTAATAATTGAAAAAATCATTCATTGGCGGCACTGCCATGAAAGCCATTGTCCGATTCATGCGTTTGCCTATATGAATCTAATAGGTGATGGAATACATAATTTCATCGACGGATTAATAATGGCTGCAGGTTTTATCGCCAGTCCGGGGCTGGGAATCGCTTCAACAATTGCTATATTTTTACACGAAATACCGCAAGAGATTGGTGATTTTGGAGTTTTGGTATATGGTGGGTTTAGTAGAAAAAAAGCCCTTATTTTTAATTTTTTGACAGCTCTGACAGCAATTTTAGGAGGGGTGATTGGTTTTTATCTTTTGTCTTTTACAGAAATCGCTTCAAAATTTTTATTGGCTTTTGCCGCCGGAGGATTCTTATACATAGCAGCTTCAGATTTAATACCGGAAATCAGAAAAGAAATGAGGATTAAAAAGTTTTTCATTAACTTTGGCATTATATTTTTGGGGATATTAATAATGTATTCTCTGAAGTTTCTTGGGATAGAGTAATATACAAACAAAAAGCCCCGCTATTTAACGGGGCTTTTTGTTTTCTATTTGTTAACTTAATTAGCTAATATTTCCACGTAGGCCAATTCTGACCCGAATTTTTTTGCTTCTCCAGTATCTGAAAACCAAATGTCAAGGTGATAATTTCCCTTTTTTAAACTCATTCTATCTTCTACTATAAAGATTTTATTACCGTATAATTCCGGTACCCTAATTCTGCTTCCGAAGGGCAAAAGATTATTAGCTACAATTCCATCTTCCACCATAGCGCCCGAAGCCGTTATAAAAGGAGTGCTGTCTGTTTCTGCTATTGTACTAGAATAAGCAGTAATTACCATTTTTATTTTCTTTTTTATCTGGATGGACTCTGTGGGATTGGATTTTGATAAAAGCGTATTGTCTTGGGCTGTTGCCAGGTCGGCAAGATAAGCATAATTATTAAGTAAAAAATCCGCCTCACTGGTTTTGGGGATAGTTAATTCTAATCCGCCAACAGCCAAAACAGCTAGCATTAAAAAGCTGAAAATAACCTTTTTAAACCTCAGAGTAGTGTTTTTTAGTGAAAAATACATATTAAAACCCCTTTAAAGGGGTATTTTGATATGCTATCATATTCTAGAGTTAATGTCAAGAGCGGGAGACGGGATTTGCACCCGCGATCTTCTCGTTGGCAACGAGACATTCTACTGCTGAACTACTCCCGCTTATTCGGTGCCGCGGAAAGGAATCGAACCTTCCACCCTTGCTTTTTCAGAGCAATGCTCTACCACTGAGCTACCGCGGCATAATTCTATATTTTAGGCATAATAAATCTTTTTCGCAAGAAGATGTGGACGATGCAGGACTCGAACCTGCGGCCTTCTCGATGTAAACGAGACGCTCTACCAACTGAGCTAATCGTCCTAAGGAAGTGCGCGGGAGAGGACTCGAACCTCCAAGCCTTGCGGCGCTACCACCTCAAGGTAGTGCGTTTACCAATTTCGCCACCCGCGCTCGCGATAGCATATCTTATTTATTCTCCGTGGTCGGTTCAACTGTTTTCTCCTCTTTTTCTTCTACAGAAGGTTGGATGGGTGTCTCTTCAATTGGTTCTGCTGTTGTTTTGGCATATTCCTCTCTTTTTAATCTTGCTCGTTTGCCCTTAGCAGTTCTTAAATAATATAGTTTTGATCGTCTGGCTTTGCCTTTTTTGGTAATCTCTATTTTACTTATAGAAGGGGAATGAATCGGGAAAATCCTTTCTACTCCAATACCCGACATCACTTTTCTTACGGTGATAGTAGCGGAAACCCCTTTTCCGTGTTTTTTTGCAATGATTAATCCTTCAAAAATCTGAATTCTTTCTCCTCCCTTTTTTTCTTTCCCGCCAGAGGCGGGTCCGCCTTGGGCGGATATTCTTTGGTGTATCCGTACGGTATCGCCCGAACGGATGTCAGACAGGTCTTTTTTTAGCTGGTCTTGATTAAATTTATCAATTTGTTTACTCATAATTTTTTGACTTCAAATCTTTAATTATTTTATTTAAATCTTCTGGTAATTCTGATTTTATTTCCTTTATTTCTCCGTTTGGCGTTTCAAACTTTAAATATGAAGCATGGAGGAAATGGCGCGTTAAGCCTTCTGGAACGGGTGGATTCTTAAACCCGTATACCTTATCTACGGCAATAGGGTGGTGGATATAAGCTAAGTGGCATCTTATTTGGTGTTTTCTGCCGGTTTTAGGGATAACTTCTAAAAGGGTGTAACCTTCATATTTTTCTAATACTTTATATTCAGTTATTGCCTGTCTTTTACCCTCCGATCCCGGTTCTCCTGATAAAAAAGCTTTTTGTTTTTTTCTGTCTTTTGGCGATCTGTCAATCAGTGTTTCTATACTGCCTTTATTCTCTTTAACCTCGCCTATTACTAGGGCTAAATATTTTTTTTGTATAGTCCTATTTTTAAACTGTTTTTGCAAAAAAAACAAGGCCTGATTGGTCTTTGCCACTAAAAGTATACCGGAAGTGTCTTTATCTAATCTATGAACAATTCCGTATCTGGGAGAAGAACCCGCGCTTTTCAATTTAGAGTTTTTTTCTACCAAATAATCTATTAAAGTTTTTTCTTTTATATTACTTTCTGGGAAAACTATTACTCCAGCCGGCTTGTCTACCACTAGAATATCATCATTTTCATATAGTATTTTTATGTTCATGTGTGGGCGATAGAGGATTCGAACCTCTTGCCTCATGCGTGTCATGCATGCGCTCTAACCAATTGAGCTAATCGCCCAATTATATTTGAGATGATGGGTGGGCGTGGTTGGAGTCGAACCAACAACCTTGGTCTTATAAGGGCCCTGCTCCGCCGTTGAGCTACACGCCCAGCATAATAAGCTTATCCTCTTTTAATCAATTTTTCAAACTCTTCTCTTTCAATAGTTTCTTTCTTAATCAAGGTTCTGGCAATTTTATTGAGTAATTTTTTCTTTTTATTCAAAATATTAGTTGCTTCTTTTTCGGCATTCTTGATAAACTTTTCCACTTCTTTATCAATCAGGGCGGCTACTTTTTCAGAATAATTCCTTTGTTCTGAAATCTCCTTTCCTAAAAATACCAGTTCTTCTTTTTCACCAAAAGAAATCGGTCCCAAAGAAGACATTCCGTATACTTTAACTAATTTTCTGGCTAAATCCGAAGCCCTTGTCAAATCATTGCTAGCGCCAGTTGTTATTTCTTTAAATATTATTTTTTCTGCGCAATAACCGCCAAGCAGAGTTGCTAGTTCTGATAAGAATGCTTTCTTGCCCTTAATCTTTCTCGTTTCGTTCGGCATTTGCAAAGTATATCCTGCTGCCATACCCCTGGCAATAATGGAAATTTTCCTTATAGGTTCTGTTCCCGGGAGAGAGGCGGAAACTAAAGCATGACCGGCTTCATGGAAAGCAGCAATTTCTTTTTCATTTTTCGATAAAATATGGCTTTTTCTTTCTGGTCCCAATAAAACTTTTTCAATCGATTCTTGAAACTCTTCTTGGTAAATTTGAGTTTTATTTCTTTTAGCAGCTAAGAGAGCGGCTTCATTAGCAACATTAGCCAAGTCTGCTCCGGAAAACCCGGGAGTTCTTTCGGCAATTTCTCTTAAGTTAATGCCGTTTACCAATGGTTTGTTTTTGCAGTGAATTTTCAAAATTGATTCTCTATCGTTTATATCTGGTGGGTCCAAAACAATTTTTCTATCAAACCTGCCTGGTCTCAAAAGCGCAGGATCTAATATGTCGCCTCGATTGGTTGCTGCCATTACAATTACATTACTTTCTCTTTCAAATCCGTCCATTTCAACCAATATCTGGTTTAATGTTTGTTCCCTTTCATCGTGTCCTCCGCCAATTCCAGCGCCTCTGTGTCTGCCGATAGCGTCTAATTCATCAATAAAAATAATTGAAGGAGAATGTTTTTTTGCCACATTAAATAAATCTCTTACCCTTGCCGAGCCGACTCCAACAAACATTTCTACAAACTCTGAGCCAGAAATAGAAAAGAAGGGCACATTTGCTTCTCCAGCTACTGCTCTTGCTAATAATGTTTTTCCAACGCCAGCCACACCCAAAAGCAATACACCGCGCGGAATTTTTGCACCCATTTGAAGATATTTTTTGGGAAACTTTAGGAAATCAACAATTTCTTTCAATTCTTCTTTTGCCTCTTTTAAGCCGGCAACATCTTTAAAGCTGATTTTGTCTTTGGGGTGGCCTTCTGCTCCGAATAGACGGGCTTTGGATTTAGTAAAATCAAATGCCTGCATTGCCCCACCTTTTGCTTGGCGGAATATCATCCAGAAAAATACCCCGAATACTACCAAGGGCAGAATTCCGAATATTAAAATTGGTGTTAACCAAGACCAAAAATCCTCTTTCTGTTTTTGGATATCGATTTCAAGAGCAATCAATTTTTCCTTATCAACGCCGTAATTTATCAAAGATTCAGCCAAAGTAACACTTGTTTCTTTTTTAGATACAGCTTTTTGGCCGTCTTTATAAATAACAGAAAGGTCCTCGCCCTCAACTGTAATTTTTTCTACTTTATCCTGATTAATTTCTCCCACTAGTTGGCTCATGGAAATCTCTGATGTTTGTTCAACGGGAATAGCAATAATACTAAAAATTCCTCCCAACACCAAAAAAATCAGGATTATTATAATAAAATTTTTAAGCAAAATGTTCACCCCCACACCAAACGAGTTTATCGTTTCAAGATTTTATAATGTCGCTATCTTGAAACGTTTTACTCGTATGTTTTTAAATTATTATCTTTGTTATACAACCCTCACACTTGAGTCGAATAAAATTAAAACTCGTTTGGTGTGGGGGTTCATATTTCTAAATATATTTTTATACTACTTAATTTATCACAATTCTTCTTATATATCAATTAAATGAGTAAACCCCAGCACAAATTTTGCTAAATACGAGGTGGCAACCCGCTTCGCCCAACAAGGTATGGGGCTGTTCGCCCCACGCAGGTTGCAAAGTTAAAACCTTATCATTATTTATTCGATTTGTCTAAACAAAACCACGGCAAAATTTGTGCGGGATTATTTTGTTTTTTCTATATTAAAAATAAGGAAACAAAATAAAAAAAGAGGCGCTGTCGAGAACAGCGCCTTTAATCGCTAACAGGTCTTGTTATGGGTTCAATTCAACCGATCTCTCGAAAATCGGTTACGTTACTACCGGGAACTTTTGGAGGCTACGACGTTGGTGTCGTTGTTTTCCGGGGCGGTCTCCTCGCCCTTGTCATTTTGTTCTCTGTCGGATGTCTCAATTTCGGCTTCCGGGAGGATTTCTCCTAGTTTGGCATTTGCTATGGCTCGTTTGATAGAGAACCACAGCATCCTGACCTTGCGGCCGTACTCAGGCTTGTCTTTAATGAAGGGTGGTTTATCCCATGAGAGGGATTCAACCTTCAAGAAGACTGGCGGCCTGAGATCCATTGCCTCGCGGATGCTTCGCTCGAAATTGCCCCACCCGTGGAGCTCGTTGCAGACATCGATGACAGTAATCTTCTCGCCGTCGCTGTGGACGACCAGACGACCGCCTTCGAGTCGAAACGACTTTTCCCTTTCGTCGCCTTTTGGTTCTTGACTGGGGACGTCGATAACATAGTTACCGGGTTTGCCGATAACCAGGTCATCAAGATTGGTCGTTCCCATCTGAACCAATTCTTCCTTCTTGATTCTCCATCCTTCGCGGACAGCGGCCCAGACCCGAGTAAGCATAGCCCTGAAGGCCTGCTGGATCTGGATTATGTGATTTTCTTCGAAGGAGGCGTCCAAGGAGAAATTGTACTGCTTGAGTTGGGCCGAGATTGATCCTTCGCCAGTGGTTTCCACTACCAGCTGTTTTTGTTTGACCATGTCGGCCAAAAGTAAAGCTACTCCCGCGTGGCTGGTGTAAGTCTGGCTGAACCTGGACAAGAATAGGGCTAACCAGGCAGCGCGCCTGATGGTCGTATTCTCGTGGTTCAAGAGACCTGCCAGTGTTTTGCGGTACTTCTTTGCTTCGTTGGCGAAACGGTCCCGTTTGGCCTGGTTGGACCCGTCGTAATTGGCTAACCAAGTTGAAGCAGTAGTTACCCACTGGTTAACCTGATCAGCGCTCTGTTCCAGCTTCTGGTCCATTTCCTCAGTGGCAGCCATATCTACAACCTTTGGTAGGGCATCCACTGGAGGGGGTTCCGGCACTTTAATCACGTCCGGGGTTATGTCCTGAAAACTGTCGCCTTCTGGTCCGCCGCCCTTCAAATCTTTCTTTTCTTTTCTTTCGCGTTTCATGGGTTTTACCCTTTCTAGGCCTTAGGCCTTTCTGTAAAATTGACCTGTTGCGATTTTAAGAACTGGTTATATTTTAGCATATTATATAAATCTTGTCAATAAAAAACCACCATCAAAGAAAAAACAGCGTTGGAAAGCGCTGTTTAATTTGTAGAATTATCTTTGGGCGAGAAAAAGTATATCGCCCTTTCGTTGGATATAGGATTTCTACAGGCAAATTTTGCCAACTCCTTGGAAAGAGATTTTTCATTGCCTGCAATAATAATAATCTTTAAACCTGAACGTTCTGCTTCTTTAACAAGAGGCAGAAAATCTTGGTCTCCGCTTCCTATACACAAATAGGATAGGTCTCCCATTTCAGCAATCATTTCTTTTCCGAATTCAATCATTTCAGAATCAACAGTATCTATTCTGGGACCAGTTTTTTCTACAACAACTTTTGGGCATACTATTGCCCAGAATTTCATTTGGGATAAAATATCTAGATTAAGGTTGATTGCCGGCGGCGGTCCAAAAACAAAAACCTCCACGACTCTCCCGAATTCTCCTAACTTCCGTATTATTTTTGTAAAACCTCCAACCAGTGAAAATCCAAAGGGGCCGGTAGAATCGGTATTAAGCAACAAATTTTCTAAATCTAATAATACCAAGATTTTACGCTTTGGCTTTGGCTTTTTCCATCGCCTCAAAAATTTGTTATACCAAAGAATACGCATGATATTCCTTCCTTTCCGTTATAACAAATGCGGCTAATCCTCTCTGTTCCTTACTCCTTTTCAAAGTGCTCTAAAATTGCTTTCTGTATTCTATATAAAAGAAATAAATTTGTCAACCCTTCACCTTTCGGTAGATACAGTATTATTGTAAAGAAAATAAGAAATTATAACTGCCACAGGGTGTTCCCGAAAGGTGAAGGGTCAACTCCATTAACCAAAACAAAAACCCCTTAAAGGGGTTTAAAACTCCGCAATAAAATTAATTATTCCTTTTTAATTAACTTCAAACTCATTCTGTATTCCTTTGGTTCAACCGCGGAAATCTGAAATTCATAAACTTGGCCGATTTTTAACATTTCTTCCATTTTTTTTTGCGAACCGAATTCGGAAATATGACAAAGTCCTTGAATCTTAGCTTCGTTTTTGCTGGCATCTGAAGCGGGCGCAGATTCAATTTGAACAAAAGCGCCGAAAGGATTGAATTTAGTTACCTTGCCCGTGACCTTGTCTCCTTTTTTGTATTTTTTTTCAAGACTCTCCCAAGGATTCTTTTTCAAACTTTTTAAAGAAAGGAATACTTGGCTATTCTTAATTTCAATAATTTGAGCTTTTATAACTTCACCGATTTTTACCAAATCAGCCGGGTTTTCAATTAATTGCCAGTCCAATTCAGAAATATGGATTAGGCCTTCTATTTGAGAGACAGAATCTTTGGCGGGTAGCACGGGGAACTTTATAAAAACCCCAAAATTAGCAATGCCAGAAATCTCGCCGTCAATTACGTCGCCCTTTTTATAATTTTCCAGAATCTCTTTTATTTTTTCTTCGCTTTTTGCCTTTTCTGACAGAATTAATTTGTTTTCTTCCGCTAGCAAATCGAGTATTTTTACTTCCAATGTTTGACCGATAAACTTTTGGAGTTCCTTTAATATTTTTTGTCTATCAGCATCAGCCACCCTTGGATAATGTTCTGGGGAAAGTTGCGAAACCGGCAAGAACGCCGAGATGTCTTCAACTGCGGTCAGAAGGCCACCCTTATTGACGCCGGTAATTTTAACTTTAAAAATATCTCCTTTTTCTTTGATATCTCTTAACTTCTGCCAGCCGATTTGTTTAGTTGCTTCCCTTAAAGAAAGTTCTTTATAGCCATCCTCATTTTCTAACTCTGTTACTTTGGCATAAATCTTGTCTCCGACTTTTAAATCTTTTATAATCCTTTTTGCCTCATAGAATTCCCTTCCGTATATTATGCCGTTTCCGTGTATTCCTAAATCAACAAAAAGAGATGAACGATCTCTGCCGACGACTGTGCCTTCTGCAATCGAACCTTTAGAAATCTGCGAAGGCGTTTCTTCATTTTTTATAATATCTTGTTCCATAGTAATATTTTCTAATATACACTATCTACAAAATTTAGCAAGAACCAGCAGAAGAAAAAACCTTGTGTTAAGAGACGATTTATGATATTATTGTATAATTACTTCTTTAAATTGTAATGCAACCCCGCACAAATTTTGCGGGGTATTCAACCGCAGCCCGCTTCGCCCAACAAGGGATGTCCCTATTCGGGACGCGCAGGCTGCAAAGATTTACGACTTTATTAAAATTCTTTTATTGAGCGAAAGCGGTGGCAAAATTTAAGCGGGGTGCTCATTTATTTCTTCGCCGACGCTCATCGATAAAATGAGCAAAATTATTTGGGCAGGACAGTCGTGTTTTCAGATCGCTGTCTCCAATTCTAAAGATCATTCAGCTCAAATTGTGATAGATCCCTTCGATGAAAAAATAGGCTTGAAGGCCCCTCGGTTTTCTGCTGATATTCTGCTTATTACCCATAATCATTCGGACCACGACAATAAAAAGATTGTTAAGGGCGAACCGTTTTTAATAGAAGGTCCCGGCGAATTTGAAGTAAAAGGAGTTTTTATTAGGGGGATTTCTGCTTTTCATGATGATTCGCAGGGAAAAGAAAGGGGGCGAATTACAATCTATACTATTGAGGCAGAAGGTATGAAATTTTGTCATTTAGGGGATTTGGGCCAGTCGCAACTAACAGACGAACAGTTAGAGGAGATAGGTTCGGTTGATGTTTTAATGATTCCTATCGGTGGGACATATACAATTTCCAGCCAAGAGGCCTCAAAAATAATTTCTCAAATAGAACCGAAAATTGTTATCCCAATGCATTATCAGATGCCAAACCTTAAATTAAAATTAGATGACGTTAAGAAGTTTTTGAAAGTTATGGGGAAAAACTCAATTATACCGCAAGAAAAGTTTCAGGTGAAAGAAAACGCTCTGCCTAAAGAAGGAATGGAAATAGTAATATTAATGCCATAAAAGTTTAATGCCGATCTCGTCTCAAATTAAAGATTTTATAAAAAAACTGCAGAATTTACCGTTGCGGCAAAGGAAGATTATTTTATGGGCAGTTGTAATAATTTTAGGGATAGCGCTTGTTTTTCTGTGGTGGAATTTTACCAAGGAAAAATTAAAAAAAATAGATTTAAACGACGCAGTAAAACAATTTATTCCTTCGGCTGAAGAAGGACAAAATGGAGAGTAAAATGCCAGAAAAAATACAAGAAAAAAATACTAATATTGGTAATGTTAAAAACAGGGAGATAGTTGAGGAAATGAAAGATTCTTACATTGATTATGCAATGTCAGTTATTGTTGCCAGAGCCCTGCCCGATGTCCGTGATGGCTTAAAGCCGGTTCATCGGAGAATTTTATATGCGATGTTGGAAGATGGTTTAAGGCATAGCGCAAAATACAGAAAATCGGCGACAGTTGTCGGTTCTGTTTTGGGTCGTTACCATCCCCATGGAGATGTTGCGGTATATGAATCAATGGTTAGGATGGCCCAGGATTTTTCTCTAAGATATCCGCTTATAGAAGGTCAAGGGAATTGGGGTTCAATTGATGGAGATTCTGCTGCGGCAATGAGATATACAGAATGCAAGCTTTCCCTAATTGGCGAAGAAACTCTCAGAGATATCGAAAAAGAAACGGTTGATTTTTCAGAAAACTATGATGGAACCCGCAAAGAGCCAACGGTTTTGCCCTCTCCTTTACCCCAGCTGCTTTTAAATGGTTCTCTTGGTATTGCCGTTGGAATGGCGACAAACATCCCTCCTCATAATCTTTCCGAACTAATTGATGCCGTCCTTTGTTTAATTGATCATCCAAAAACAGAGACGCCCGATCTTTTTCAATTCGTCCAAGGGCCGGATTTCCCAACTGGCGGCATAATTTATGACCAGAAAGAAATAATCTCCGCTTATTCCCAGGGCAAGGGTCCGGTTGTGATGCGCGGCAAAGCGGATGTTATTGAAAAGGGGGGAAACACCCAAATTATTATCAGCGAGATTCCCTACCAGGTTCAAAAATCAGATTTGGTTATAGAAATGGCGAATCTGGTTTCCGAGAAAAGGGTTGAAGGAATAAGAGATATCAAAGATCTGACCGACAGGGAGGGGATGAGAATTGTAATTGATGTCAAAAAAGGATACCAACCCCAAAGGATTTTGAATAGATTATATAAATTTACCAATTTGCAGAAGATTTTTTATCTGAATATGTTGGCTCTGGTTGATGGGATTCAGCCGAAAATTCTCTCGCTTTCCGAATTTCTTAATTATTTTATCGCTCATCGCAAAGAAGTTATTACGAAAAGGACAAAGTTTGATCTCGAAAAAGCCAAAGAAAGAGCCCATATTTTAGAAGGATTAGTTATAGCTTTGAGAAAAATTGATGCAGTAATCGCTACGATTAAAAAATCCAAAGATAGAGAAGACGCCAAAAAGAACTTAATGAAAAAGTTCAAACTTACCGAAAGACAGGCGATAGCAATTTTAGAGATGAAGCTGCAAACATTAGCAGGCCTGGAACGTAAGAAAATTGAGGAAGAATTAAAGGAAATTTTAACCAAGATAAAAGAACTTATCGCAATTTTAAAGAGCCCGGAAAAATTAAAAACTATCGTTAAGAAAGAATTACAGGAATTAAAAGAAAAATACGGAGACAAGCGAAAAACCAAGGTAATCAAACAGAAACTTGGAGAAATTACTGAAATCGATTTAGTTCCCTTGGAGGAGACGGTAGTGACGCTTACCAGGGGCGGATATATTAAACGGATAAACCCTACCACTTATAAAATTCAAAAAAGAGGGGGAAAAGGAATAATGGGTATGAAAACGATGGGAGATGATATTGTAGAACATTTCCTTTCTGCTTCTACTCACGATAATCTTCTTTTCTTTACTGATTCGGGCAAGATTTTTCAAACCCAACTTTATGAGATTCCCGAGGGCACAAGGGTAGCTCGTGGCAGAGGTTTGCTGAATTTTTTGGAGATTTCCACCGAAGACAAAGTTCTGGAATTGCTGCCAATTAAAAAAGAAGAGGCGGGCAAAACAAAGTTTTTAGTGATGGTTACCAAAAATGGAAAGATAAAAAAGACCGCCCTGGAAGATTTTAAAAACGTCAGGAGGTCCGGTATAATCGCTATAAAATTGCAAAAAGGAGATTCTTTGAAGAAAGTTGTCAAAACTACCGGAGAAGATGAAATAATTTTGACCACTAAAAAAGGCATTGCGATTAGGTTTAAAGAAAAAGACATCAGAACAATGGGCAGATCAGCTGCCGGAGTAAGGGGGATTAACCTTAAAAAGGGAGACGAAGTGATAGGAATGGATATAGTCCCGTCAGAAGACTCAAAGACGAAAAACAAAAATTATTTATTGGCGGTTATGGAAAATGGTTATGGTAAGAGGACCGATGTTATCCAATACAGAATTCAGGGAAGGGGAGGTTCGGGCATTAAAACTGCTCAGATTACCTCAAAAACCGGAGAATTGATTTTCACTAAGATTTTATCGGGAGAGGAAGAAGATTTGATTGTTATTTCCCAAAAAGGTCAAGTAATCAGAACAAAGGTTGGCTCAATATCTATACTCGGCCGCGCAACCCAAGGCATAAGGATTATGAGATTAGACCCGGGAGATAAAGTGGCCTCCGGCGCCTGCATTTAAGCGGTAATCAATAATAGTTGCAGGTTTTTATGGTTTTATTGTATAATTATAAGTGAGGAAGAAATGAGAATTTATTCTCATTTCGACCGAGCGATTAAATATGTAGCGTAGCTATAATAATTATAAGTGAGGAAGAAATGAGAATTTATTCTCATTTCGACCGAGCGCATAATTATTTGGTAGAACCAACATAATTTTATAATATAGCGAATATGGTAATTATGAAAAAAATATATATTTTACCTCTTCTGATTATTATAGGCGTATCATTTGTTAGTTTGGCAACCGCGGCTGAAATTACTAATCCGTTAGGCAACACCAAAGATATTAAAACCCTTATAACCAAAATTGCTGACGGAGTAGTGGTTATTATTGGTCCTATAGCAACTATAATGTTAATAGTCGCCGGTATTTTGTATCTTACTTCAGCTGGCAACCCCGAAAGAATTAATAACGCAAAAACCGCTCTTATATACGCTGTGATTGGAATTGCCGTTGCTATATCGGCAAAAGGAGTAGCTGAATTTATTGGAACCACCTTAAAATAAATAAAAATTTAAAGGTCGATAAAAACAAAAAAATAATAGAAAAAACAAAATGAAAAGAAATTTAATCGCCTTGTCCCTTATTGTTGTTATTTTGGCTGCGCCGGTATTGGTTTTGGCGCAAAAACAAGGTCTTACTCTTGATGGTATAATCAACAGCATAAAAAACGCCACTTGGAAGGTTTTTGGGATAATAGCTATTGTTATGTTTGTTGTGGCTGGCGTATTGTTCTTAACAGCCGGCGGAGATCCTGAAAAAGTTGGTACGGCAAGAAAGGCCTTTATATGGGGAGTGGCAGGTGTAATAGTGGGTATTTTAGCTTTCTCCATAATAACGTTCGTGGAGGCGCTATTGTAGTTTGATGAAGAAATTAAAACCGAGATAACTCTATTGGGTGGCGCGCGCTACCAAATAGAGTTATCTTCATAGATTGTCTGGATAAAATGAAAAAAATATTATTTATATTAAGTGCATTATCAATTATTTTGATTTTGCCAGAGATGGTTTTTGCAGCTTCTGTGCCCGAACCGTCGGGGGGGTTGGATCTAACTAATGTAATAAAGGGCATAGCAAGTGCTATGTGGAAGATATTTGGATTAGTGGCAATTGTTATGTTTGTAGTTTCTGGTATTTCATTTTTAACCGCTCAGGGAGAACCGGAAAAGCTTAAAAAAGCAAAAGATTCTTTTATCTGGGGTGTGGCAGGCGTAGTAGTCGCTATTTTAGCTTATTCTATTGTAGCCATGGTTTCTTCATTATTTTAAAGCAGCAGGTTCTTAAGTGATAAAATAAAACAGGGATTACTCTGTTAGTTAAAGTTTCAACATGAAAAAAAACTTAATTATTTTCTTACTCATTGTAGCGCTTTTTTTGCCCACGATAATATTAGCAGCGACAGATCTTAATCAGACACTTTTAAATATAAGGAAAGCGGTGTGGGATATTTTTGTAGTATTAGTAATCATTTGTTTTATTGTTGCCGGCATTATGTTTTTAATGTCGCAGGGCGATCCCGAAAAAATGAAAACCGCTAAAAAGGCCCTTTTAGCGGCTGTTATTGGGACGGCAGTCGGGATCTTGGCTTATTCAGCTATGAGCATAATAAAAACAATTATTGGTAATTAGAAATATTCTAGAGCCGCGATGACGAAATTTAAACACGCGCATAGATTTTCTTGCGCGTTTTGGTTTCTATTGGCAAATATGGGGAGTTTTAGTATAGTATTTATAGAGGCGGGTATGGCGAAACAGCAGACGCGCCAGCCTTAGGAGCTGGTGAGAGCAATCTCGTGGGGGTGCAAATCCTCCTACCCGCACCAAATTAAAAAACCGCCCTGCGGCGATTTTTTTTGTTTTTTTATTCTTTATTATTTCGTATTAGCTCTCTTTTATAGAAATGCCCTTTTTGTTTTTAGTTAAGTTTTTGGGGAATTTTATCATCAAAAGACCTTTATTAAATTCTGCCTGGGAATGAGAAACATCAATATCTTCAGGTAAGATTATTTTTCTGGAAAAGGAGCCCCAGTGGCATTCCCGGTAAAAATAGTTTTTGTTATCATTATTTTCAGGATTCGGCCTGCACCCCTTTATTATAAGCATGTCTTTATCAATTTGAATTTCTATCTCTTTGGAAGAAATGCCGGCTATAGCCGTTAATACCACGAAGTTAGATTCATTTTCGTAAACATCTACTGCCAATTGCCCGTCGCTTTGGAAGAGTTTTTCTCCCCCCTTATTTAACACTTCTGCCGGGATGGGAGAAGACGAGGATGGTTCTTTTATTTTTATTTTTTTGGAAGAATACATATACTTTTCATCTTTTTAAGTTTTCTAAACGCCAGGGTGATAAACAAAGCAAGGCCTAATAAGATTACTACGGGAATAATAAACTTTAATGGTGTTCCAATTTCCATTATAGAGAAATTATAGAGACCGTGCAACAGAACGGCGATTGACAGTCCTAAAATCGTTAGTCCCGACCTTCTATTTTTAAAGAGCGACAGAGCCAAGAAATAGCCGACTAGTCCGGAACATAAGGCGTGCAAGAAAGTTGCGCCAACAAACCTGAAAAAGCTGATAATAATGGTTCTGGTAAAAAGTTCATTCAAAGAGAATATTTTTTCAGCCGGCGGCAACAGGTATAAAATATTTTCCAAGGCAGCAAAACCCAAAGCGCCGACTATCATATAGATCATTGCGTCCACCGGTTCGTCAAAGGCAAGATTTTTTAAAACCTTTCCTTTGACTAACAGATATTTGAAGAGCTCTTCAACGAAGGCTATAGCTAAAAACCAATAAAGCAGGGAAGTTAAAAGGGAAGGAAGGGTAATTGCGTTTATTACATGCGCTAATCCAAACTCCACTGCAAAAACCGGTATAGTAATTACCATTCCCCAAAAGAAGATTTTTAAAATCATTCTGGTAGGCTCGGCAAGTTTGTCTTTTCTTAAAAATTGCAAAAGCCAGGTAACGCTCGCTGTCGTTCCGAAAAATATATATATAACAAAACGCGACATTGGTACTGCTATTCTTGCTAAGAGAGGAATTAAAAAATTCATGCAATTTTATGATTTTGGCTTGCCCTCCGAAGTTTTAACGTAGGAGGGCCATTTCTCGACCATCAAAGATTTTTTTCTGTTTTTAACTGGCAATTGCTGATAAATTTCCTCGGTTATAAAAGGAATAAACGGGTGTAATAATTTCAGAGAGGTTAACAGCGTGTATAAGATAACTTTTTGACTTTTTGCCCCTGAGCTTTGAGTTTTGAATTTTTCTATATAAACGTCGCAAAAGTCATGCCAGAAAAAATCGTATAGTTTATGGGCTGCTTTACCGAAATTGAACGCCTTAATGTCTTTTGTAGTTGATTCTACTATTTTTTCCAATGTTTTCAAAATCTTTTTATCGGCTGAGGTTAAATCTTTATCTTTAGGTTTGTTTATTAATAGCGGGGTATTACCTGTTTTTTGCAAAACAAACCTTGAAGCATTCCAGATTTTATTGCAAAACTTTTTACCCATTAAAATATTATCTTCCACAAATTTTATATCTTGTCCTCCCATAATCTGGAAAGATAAACCAAAACGCGTAGCATCAGCTCCATATTTTTCAATTAAATCCATAGGATTAATGCCGGTGCCAAGGGATTTTGACATTCTTTTCCCATCTCTGGTTAAAACTGTAGCGTGAATTATTACATCTTCAAAGGGTATTTTTCTCATAAATTCCATTCCCGAAAATATCATTCTTGTAACCCAAAGATTTAAAATGTCCCTGGCAGTAGTTAATACACTTGTCGGATAGAATGTTTTTAAATCTTTTGTTTTTTCTGGCCAGCCCAAAGTAGCGAACGGCCAAAGGGCTGAACTAAACCAAGTATCTAAAACATCATTCTCGCCCTCAAGGGGAATTTTATGGCCCCACCAGATTTGGCGGGATACACACCAGTCCTTTATATTAGAAAGCCAATCAAGATAAGGTTTTTTAAAAGAAGCGGGATGAAACTTTATTTTTCCATCTTTAACCGGCTTTCCTGCAATCTTGGCGAGTTCCTTCATATTCAAAAACCATTGTAGAGAAGGGATTGATTCAACCGTGGTATGGCAGCGATAACATTTTGGGATTTGATGTTGGTATTCTTCAATCTTTTCTAAATAACCCTGTTCTTGTAAATCGGCAACAACTTTTTCCCTTGTTTCCAAAATCCTTAGTCCTGAATATTTTTCCGGCACATTTATCATTTTTCCTTTTTCATCAATAACCTGAACAATTTCCAATTTATGTCTTTGTCCTATTTCATAATCAACAAAATCATGAGCGGGAGTTACTTTCAAGGCGCCCGTGCCAAAATTAACATCAATTAAATCATCGGTTACAACAGGAATTTCTTTATTAACGAGGGGCAGTATAAGTTTTTTACCGATTAAACCCTTAAATCTTTTGTCTTTTGGATTAACCGCCACTGCCGTGTCTCCCAACATTGTTTCCGGTCTTGTAGTGGCAACAGTAATAAATTTATTTTTATCATCTGCCAAAAGATATTTTATATACCAAAGTTTTCCTTTTTCTTCTTCGTATTCCAGTTCCAAATCAGATAAACTGGTTTGGCACCTTGGGCACCAACTAACCACCCTTTTTCCCTTATAAAGCCAGCCCTTTTTGTAATAATGTAAAAATGCTTCTTTCACTGCTTCAGAATAACCTTGGTCCATGGTAAAGCGAGTTCTTGACCAATCAAGCGAGCAGCCTAATTTTTTAAGTTGATTTAAAATAATATCCCCGTATTTATTTTTCCAAGCCCAAATTTCTTCAATAAATTTTTCTCTGCCTAAATCAAACCGAGATTTTCCCTCTTTTCTTAATTTTTTTTCAACTACATTCTGAGTAGCAATTCCAGCATGATCGGTTCCCGGCAGCCAAAGGGTTTTAAAACCCTGCATTCTTTTAAACCTAATTATTGTATCTTGAATAACCGAGTTTAACGCATGGCCCATGTGGAGTTCACCCGTAACATTTGGAGGGGGAATAACTATGGTAAAGGGCTTTTTATGGGTTTTAGGAAGTTTGTCGGGATTAAAAAAGCCGGACTCCTCCCAGAGTTTATAAATCTTTCCTTCAACTTCTTTTGGTTCGTAAGTTTTTGGTAAATCCATATAGTTGATTATTCTATTTTAAGATTAGCATCAACTTTGATTTTTTTCCACTTTTCTTTTTTTCCACCTTTATATTTAAAGTAGCCGGCAATTGCTACCATCAAAGCATTATCGGTGCAGTTTTCCGGCTTTGGAATGAACAGTTTAGCTTTCGGGACCAACTTTTTTACCCTTTCTGTAAACTGTTTTCTTAATTCCTTATTCGCCACTACGCCGCCGCCGAGGATTATTGATTTTGCTTTTCTGTTGATTGCGGCATTAATAGTTTTTCTGGCTAAAACATCAATTATTGACTGTTGAATCTCTTTGCACATTTCTTGGATGTATTTTTTATCTTTTCTTACCTTTTTTAAATTATCATAAAGCACCGCAGTTTTTAAACCGGAAAAACTAAAATCATAATCTTTAGTGTTTATCATCGGACGAGGCAACTTAATTTTCGGTTTGCCGAAAAATTCAGCGGCCCGTTTGGAAATTTCAGGTCCGCCGGGATAACCCAATCCCAGAATTCTTGCAGTTTTGTCAAAACATTCGCCGGCAGCATCGTCTCTTGTTTCACCTAGAATTTCATATTTGCCGAAGCCCTTCATTAAAAATAATAAAGTGTGGCCGCCAGAAACAATTAGACAAATGGCGGGGAAATCCCTTTTGATTAGTTTCTTTATTTTTCCGTTCTGAAGCATATTTACAAAAATATGAGCTTTAACGTGATTTACTGAAATTATGGGTAAATCCCAAAAATAAGATAGGGTTTTAGCAAAATTTACTCCGGTCCATAAACATGGTTCAAGCCCAGGCCCGTTTGTTACTGCGATTAAATCGATATCTGGTTTTTGGTATTTTTTAAAAAAAGAAGTAATTCTTTTTTGCAGCTCTTTTTCTCTTTCTAATATTTTTTCTAAATCTTTAAACTTAAAACTATAATCTTTCTTTTTAGATTTTGAGTTTTTTATTTTTGATAATCTCGATTTTCTTAGAGAATCAATTAAAACTGGCACCAGATTTTTTTGATGTTCCCTTTTCGCCAGAGCCGGGTAAACCCCGCCCCATTTTTTATGGATTTCAACTTGCGAAGATATGATATTACTTAGAACCTTAAAAGAGCCGTTTTCTCCGGTTTTTACTATAGTAATTCCAGTATCGTCGCAAGAAGTTTCAATCGCTAAAATTGTTATTTCTTTCTTAGTTTTCATTATCTTTACATTTTGTCAGAAAACTTGCTTTTTTTCAATCCATTCGATATACTCAGGATTGCCCTGAACTTGTCTGGGGGTAATTTTTAAGATAAAATTAAAGAACATTTGCCGCTATCGTCTAACGGTTAGGACACTAGCTTTTCAAGCTAGTAATCGGGGTTCGATTCCCCGTAGCGGCACCCGTAAAATGGAAAAAACCTATCTTAACATTTCAAAAGCATCGGATATTGCCGTTTTTAAAGAACGGATAACTTACCGGTTTTTAGAAATGATTCCGGGTTTAATAAGTTTGGGGACCCTTTTTTGGGTTCTTGTTTTGTCTTGGTGGAGACCAGCCTGGGTTGCAGTTTTTATAATCCTTTTCTGTTTTTATTATTTGTTGAAAATCATTTTTTTAGCATTTCACCAAGTGGTCAGCTATTTTAAAATGAAAAGACATTTAAAAATTGATTGGGCGACAAGAGTAAAAAAGATAAATAGGTGGAAAGATATTTACCACTTGATTATTCTACCGACTTACAAAGAGGGGATTGAGGTAATAGAAGAAAGCGTGGGAGCATTGTTAAACTCTCGGTACCCCAAAAACAAGATGATTGTTATTTTGGCTATTGAGGAAAGGGCAGGAAAAAGAGGATTAAAAATTGCAAGGGATATAAGAAATAAATATAAGGATAAGTTTTTAAGGTTTGAGGTTTCCCTGCATCCCAAAAACATACCGGGCGAAATAGCGGGAAAGGGTTCTAATTCTGCTTGGGCCGCGAAAATAGCAAAGA
Organism: Patescibacteria group bacterium; assembly: GCA_018895235.1. Taxonomy (GTDB): domain Bacteria; phylum Patescibacteriota; class Minisyncoccia; order Minisyncoccales; family Staskawiczbacteraceae; genus JAHIOM01. The sequence continues at coordinate 19,718 of JAHIOM010000011.1, forward strand.
AAGAAATTATTGATATTTTAAAGATCCCCTACAAGAATGTTTTAGTTTCTAATTTTGATATTGACAGCAAGGTTTATCCTGATTATTTTTCCTGTCTAACCTGGTATTATTTAAAAGTAAAAAATCCTCTCAAAACCAGCTATCAGCCGATTCCCGTTTATAACAATAATGTTTGGAACGCCCACGCTTTTTCCAGAGTAGTTGCGACCTCAAACACCTTTTGGCAGATGGTTCAGCAAGAAAGAGCCGAGAAGCTTACAACTTATTCAACTCATGCCATGCCCTTTCAGGCCTGGGTAGATGTTGGTTATCCTGCAAATATAGTTTCTGATGATTCCAGGATATTTTGGCGCGCCTACCTCTATTACAACGGCAACTATCGGGTAGTCCCTATTTATTACCCGGTTTCAATGGACGCAGTGGTAGCTAGTAACCTTTTGCAAACAGCAATTAACCAATACAGGCAGCAAAAAAGGTGGGCTTGGGGCTGCAATGAAATCCCCTATTTAATTTATGGTTTTTGGAAGAATAAAAAAATTCCAAAGTGGAACAAATTTATTCATTTATATACCGTGATTGACGGGTTTTGGTCATGGGCGACCGCCGCCCTTTTGATTTTTTGTTTGGGTTGGTTGCCGGTGGTGTTGGGCGGAGAAAAATTCAGCACGACAATTCTTTCTTATAACCTGCCCTTCTTAACAGGAAGAATTATGACTTTTTCTTTAATAGGTTTGATTATTTCTGCTATTTTAAGCACTTTGATGCTGCCCCGCCGGCCAAAAAACATTAGTCGGCTAAAAGGGCTTACTGTATTTTTACAATGGATTTTGCTGCCCTTTACCTTAATTATTTTCGGAACATTTCCGGCATTAGATGCCCAAATTCGTTTGATGCTGGGCCGTTATATGGGATTTTTAGTTACAGAAAAGGTGAGGAAGTAATTATTCCAAATGAATCTTTTCGCGGAACATCTTTAGTTTATTCTGTAAAACAGGATATTTTTTTAATTCAGGATCTTCTTGTAAAATCGCTTTTGCTGTTTCTCTTGTTTTTTCAACCAGTTTTAAATCCCTTAAAGAATCCATCATTAAATCAGGAATGCCCCACTGCCTGTTTCCAGATAAATCGCCGGGTCCCCGGATTTCTAAATCCTTTTCTGCTAATTCAAACCCGCTGTCAAAATCAACCAAGGCCTTTAATCTTCTTCTGTTTAACTGGTCTGGTGAGGTAGTTAACAAAAAACAGTATGATTGATATTTTGCCCTGCCAACCCTGCCCCTGAATTGATGAAGTTGGGCCAAACCAAATCTTTCAGCTCCCTCAATCATCATTACTGTTGCGTTGGGTATATCAATCCCGACCTCAACAACCGATGTGGATACTAAAATATCGGTTTTTTTATTTTTAAAATCTTTCATTATTTTCTCCTTTTCTTTACTTTTCATTTTTCCGTGGAGCATTGCGACTTTTAGGTCCGGGAAAACATTTTTTGACAATTTCTCATATTCTTCTTCTACCGCTTTTACTTCTGACCAGCCGTTGAAATCTTCCGCTTGAGGCAGGGGCCCTATAATTGCGCTTGAATCTTCTGAACTTTCTAATTTTTTCTTCTTTTTATTTTCAATTCGCGGACATATTACAAAAACCTGTCTTTTTTTCTTAACTTCCTTTCTTATAAACTGATAGGTTTTTTCTCTTTTTTCAGGTCCTATAATCTCAGTGATTATTTTTTTTCTGCCTTTTGGCATTTGGATAATTAATGATAAATCTAGGTCGCCATAAACAGTTAAAGCCAAAGTACGGGGGATTGGGGTGGCAGTCATTGACAATAAATGGGGGATAATGCGTTGGTTATTTTGAGCGCATAATTTGGCTCGCTGTTCTACGCCGAATCTGTGCTGCTCGTCTACCACTACCAAAGCCAGTTTTCCGAATTTAACTTTATCTTGTATCAAAGCGTGAGTGCCGATAAGAATATTTAATTTTGTATTTAGTTTTTTGGTGTAGGGATTTATTTCTCCCTTTATCATTTTCAAAAGTTTGTTTCTGGAGACCTCAATAGTGTCATTTTTAAGCTTGCGGGAATATATTTTATCTTCTTTTCCCGTCATTAACCCCACGCTTAGATTAAAATCTTTTAAAACGTCAAATACGGTTTTAAAATGCTGTTTAGCTAAAATTTCTGTTGGGGCCATAAACGCTGTTTGGTATCCTGCTTTGGCCACGTTTAAAGTAGCAATTGCCGCAACAACTGTTTTGCCGGAGCCAACATCACCCTGTAAAAGCCGGTTCATTGGCCTTGATTTTTCCATATCTTTTAAGACCTGCCAGGCTGACTTTCTTTGGTCATCGGTAAGATTAAAAGGCAAAGATTCTACGAAATCCTTGATGGTGTCTAATTTCACCGGGATTGAAACTGCTTTTTCTTTTGCCAATTTTAACCTCTCTCTTAAAACAAAAAGTTCGATATAGAATAATTCTTCAAAAGAAAATCTTTTTTTAGCTGCTTCGGCCAATTTTAAAGAATCGGGAAAGTGTATCTGCCAGATTGCTTTATTAATGGGTAAAAACTCGTTTTCTTTTAATATCTGGGGAGGAAGAGTTTCAGGCAGTTTATTATTTAACTGCAATAATAATCTTTTAATAATAGACCTGAGCCACCTTGAAGACAGTCCTTCGGTTTCAGGGTAGACAGAAATTAAACCTGAAGTATGGGTTGGAGTTTTTTCGGGGTCCGGCTTTTCGTATTGGGGGTTTGATAGATAAATCCCTTCTTTTTTTGAGAAAGCGGTTTTTCCGGAAAGCAAAACTTCATCATCTTTTTTTAAGATTTTTGTTAAGTATGGCTGATTAAACCAAGTTACCTGGATTGCTCCGCTATTATCTTGAATTATGGCGGTAGTGACAATCATTCTCCTTTTCCATGTTCTTTGGCTTTCAATTTCCAAAATCTTTCCTCGGACAGAACAAGTTTGGTTTAGTTTAACTTCGCCAATCGGGATTAAATTAGAAAAATCCTCATAACGATGAGGAAAATGAAAAAACAAATCATTTACCGTTTTAACACCGAGTTTTTTGAGTCGTCTCCGCAAGGTTGGCCCGATGCCAAACAATTCTTCAATTGGAGTAAAAAGAGTTAGCATGTTTAATAGTTTATCTTATCAAAAAATACCCGCAAGGGGTATTTTACATATGCCCTCGGCAGGACTCGAACCTGCAATTTTTTGGTCCGCAACCAAATGTCCTATCCATTGAACGACGAGGGCCTCTACTTTAAAACTACAATACAATGAACATAAAATCAAATTGACTTTTAGTATTTTTATTGCTAAGGTTAGTGATTAATTGGAGGAGCCGCACGATGGTCGTGCAAAAGTTTGCTAAACTTTGACCCTTTACGGGGTCTTGTGGGTTCGAGTCCCACCTCCTCCGCTTTTGTAATTTTAACTCAGAATTGGGTTAAAATTAAGAATATGGTGGGATGAGAACCCCACAAAAGGGGTCGGGGAAATTGGGTATTTCCCCGTGTAGGAAACCAGCAAAGCGCAAGAAACCGAGGGTTTCTTGGGAGCGAGGGACGAGCGACGGGTTCTAACGAAGTGGAGTTCCACCTCCTCCGCCTTAAAATTTATTTTTTGGAGGGTTGCGATAATGGTATTCGGCTGGTCCTGAAAACCAGTGTCCTTCGGGACTTGCAGGTTCGAGTCCTGCACCCTCCGCAAATTCTTATTGACACTAGTAGCCCATACTGGTATCATTAACAATAATGAGAACTACACAACGAAAAGGAGATATTGCGGTTTCTCAAGCAATCGCGCGCTTTACAAAAATGGGTTATGATGTTGCTTTACCATTTACCGAATCTGCTTCGTACGATTTGATAGTTGATACTAACAAAGGATTGAAGAGAGTGCAGGTACGGTATAGTAGCGTAAAGGAAGTTGCTTTACGAAGAATACATTCTAATTCAAAAGGGTACGTAGTAAAAAAAACAAAACCCCATGCTTATGATTGGCTTTATGTTTTTAAAAACAACGGCGAGGAATATCTCATTAAAAGATGTCTTTCTAATCGCAATTCGATCAGACCTAAATTTATTCATCTTCTTAAATAATTATTATATGTGGGTTCGAGTCCCACCTCCTCCGCAGTTAGCATTTTTTATCGAGGACCGAGACGCTCAAAAACCGCCCATTGGCGGTTTTTGAATTAATCTCTTGCTACAACTATTCCCCAAACTTCTTTTGCGCCGGCACTTTTTAAAATCCTTGCGCATTCTTCCATTGTGGCGCCGGTGGTGTAGACATCATCAATTAAGAAGATTTTTTTGTTTTTTATTGCTTTTGCATTTTGACAGGCAAAAACATTTTTTAAGTTCTCCAAGCGTTTTTCCCGCGGTAACTCCATCTGGGCCGGAGTCGATTTTATTTTCACTAAGATGTTTTTAAGAACCGGCGTTTTTACAATCTTCGAAATCTCTTTTGCTATTTCTTCTGATTGGTTATAGCCCCTTTGTTTTATTTTCTTTTTATCTAAAGGAATAGGAATTAAAACAGCACCTTTTAATAATTGTTCCGGTTTTTCACCAAGCAACAATAAATGGTCGATTATTATAGAAGCGAAAGTTCTTGCCAGATCTTTTAGATAATACGGCGGATATTTGAAAAAATGAATTAGTTTTCTAGTTAATGGTTTTTCTTTGTAAGATAGAGAAGAGTATAATCCCAAAAGTTTTTTTGAGCTGCATTTTTGGCATTTTCCTTTTTGGTTCTGGTTTGGCAAACGCACAGCGCCCTTTTCGCAAAGACAATATCTATATTCTGAAATATCTAAAATGGCTTTACAGTCGTCGCAAAGATAAACACCCTCTGCATTACAACCAAGGCAAAAACGAGGGAATAAAATGTTCAATATAAGCTCTTTAATTTCCTCTTTCATTTATCCACAATATAATAAATTTGCGAATTAAGGTATAATAAGATAATTAATTTCCAAGTATGACTTTTAATCCTTTTAGAATGTTTTTCCCCAAAAAAATGCTGGGGATAGATATCGGAACTTCATCTATTAAGATTGTTGAGATTTCAAAGTGGGGTGGAGGAAAAACCCTGGAAAATTACGGAGAAATAAAATCCGCCTCCCTTTTAAAAGAACCCTTCAGGACCTATGAAAGGGGGAGTTATGTACTCTCAAATTATTTTGCTTCAAGAGCAATCAAAGCCATATTAGAAGAAGCAAAAATTAAAACCAGGGCTGCAATATTTTCAATTCCGGATTTTTCAACTTTTTTCGTTTCTTTTGAATTACCGCCAATGGCCGAAAGCGAGATTTCTGATGCCGTGCGTTTTAATGCTCCTCAATATATCCCCCTTTCCATATCAGAAACCACTTTAGATTGGCGGCTGATAAGCGGAACGCCGGGAAACAATCGCTCTAATTTAAAGGTTTTAGTGGTAGCCGTTGCCAATCAAGTTGTCCAAGAGTATCAGAGAGTTGCTCAAATGGCCGGTCTTGAATTATATGCTCTAGAAGCTGAAGCGCTGGCAGTTGCAAGGTCTTTGGTAAAAGATAATAAAAAAATAATTTGTTTGATTGATATAGGAGTTCAAAGCACAACCGTAAATATTGTTAATAAGGGCATTTTGGAAAAAAGTTTTAGCTTTGATTTTGCGGGGAATCAGCTTACTTATGCTATATCCTCTGCCCTTGATAAAGGATATAATGAGGCAGAGGAAATAAAATGCAAAAAAGGGCTTCTTTCCAAAGAAAAAAATATCAGCGATATCCTCTATCTTTTAATCGATCCTTTGTTGGTTCAGATTAAAAAGATTATCAGCGAGTTTTCCCAAACAGAGGGAAAAGAAATAGAAGATGTTTATTTAACGGGGGGCACCGCTAACCTCCCCGGCTTAAAAGAATATTTCAAAGAGGCGCTTAAAAAGAACATAGAGGTTCCGAATTGTTTTTCTGATTTTCTTTATTCGCCCATTCTTACCGAAAGCTTGAAAGATATGAGCCCTCGTTATTCCGTGGCCGTGGGGGTTGCTATGGGTGGGCTGGGGTAGTTCACATTTTGTGGAGCAAAAAGATTGTTGTATAATTATAAGTGAGGAAGAAATGAAAGCTTGCTTTCATTTCGACCGAACGATTAAATATTTGGCGTAGTCAACATAATTATAAGTGAGGAAGGAATGAAAGCTTGCTTTCATTTCGACCGAACGATTAAATATGTAGCGTAGCGATAATCATATGGATTTCGGGATAATTTATCAACTTAAAACAAAAAAATTCTGGTGGCTTGATGTAATATTTTACTTTACAGTCGCGCTTTTGCTGGCGACAATTATTTGTTTCGTTATTTTTAGCATAAAGATTTCTTTCCAGGAGAAAAAATTGGAAGATCTGCAAAACACTATAACAACCAGTACCGGCACCGCCCAGCAAAAAGAGGAAGAGAAAAAAGTTTTTGAATATCAAAAAAAGATTGATGATTTTGCCGCTATTTTAGCTGTTCACAAAGCTCCGACAAATATTCTAAAGTTTTTTGAGGAAACAACGCTTCCCAATGTTTGGTTTAATAATTTTTCGATGAATGCACAGACAGCCGGCATTAGAATTAACGGAGAAACCGAAGATACGGTTGCGCTTAGTCGCCAGATAGCGGTATTCGAGCAAAATCAGTTTGTTGAGAACGTTGCCGATTTGAATTTTGAATCGACAGAAACCGGGAAAACAAGATTTAGCTTGAATTTAGCACTCGATCCTAATATATTTTTTCTGACCACAATTGAAGAAATACAGCCAGAAGAAATTTTAGAAACAGTTAGTCCATCAAGTAGTTTGTTTTTAAATAATAATATTTTTTAGATGGAACTAGATAAACCAATTGCTATAGCCGTTATACTTTTCATAATCCTGGTTTTAGGATTTTATTTGGTAATTCCAAAATACAGAACATTCCAGGATTTATTGATAAATCTTGGGAAAAAAGAAGCAGAACTTCAGGGGAAAGCCGCTTATTTTGTTGAAGTAACAAAAACCTATAAAGAGTTAATGCAATATCAGGAAAATTTGAAAAAAATTGAAACTGCGCTGCCGGATAATCTTGCTATGGCCCCTTTGATTAATTTTATATACCAAAAAGGCGCTGAGAACGGCGTGATTATCAAAAATATATCTATTCTAAAAAATGCATCTGTTGGTGCAAACACTAAAATAAAAGAAACCAATGTTTCTCTTAATCTTTTCGGGTCGTACAATGCCTTCAAATCATTTCTTACTTCTATAGAAAAATCTGCTCGTTTGATGGAAGGCGGAAATATTTCTTTCAGCGTTACGCCGCCTTCACTGACAAGTCCTTTAATACAAGAAACTTATCCCATAAAATTAGACATTAAAGCTTATTCTTATTAACTATGGCAATAGTCTTTATTTCTCCTAAAGAAAAACAGAAGGTTTTTATTCTAGGCATAGCTGGGCTTTTTGTCTTGTTTGTAATTGTGATTAGTTTAATAGTTTTTTTAGCCAAGCCGAAAGAAATACCAGCAGAACTAGTTTTCAAAGCGCCCAAAATAAGGATTAATTTTGATGTTTTAATATCAAATGAAATCAGAAATCTGGAATTTTTTCCCGAAATGGAAAAAGAATTTAATTATACGGCCCGGACAGAAAGCGGCCAAGAAAAATCCGGCAATATCTCGGCCCCCAGCTCGGAAAAGGCCATAGAAATTTTAACAGCCCTTAATTTATCTAATATTACCCTAGAAGAAATAAAAATTGGGAGAACCAATCCCTTTTCTCCTTATTATGAGATTAAGCCGTCTTCTTCAAAAACCAAGAAATAACAGAAATAATTATGTAAATTTTTTACAATAATGAATAATCTAGTCCAAAAATTAATTGATCGAGGAATCTTAAATGAGAAAAAACAGAAAGAGATAGAATATGATATTAAAAAAACAGGTAAGAGTCCCGAAGAGATAATTATTGAAAAAGGAATTATTCCGGAAGATGTTATGTTTAGAGCCAAAAGCGAAATCTTAAAGATACCGTTGAAAAAAGTTTCTCCCGAAGATATACCCTTAGAAACATTGGAATTAATCCCGGAGGAACCGACGGCAAATTACAAAATGATTCCCTTGGCAAGGAAGGGTAATATTATGGAGATAGGGATGGTTTATCCGGAAAATATTCCGGCCCAAGACGCCTTAAGATTTTTGAGCAGGCAGGGTAAATTCAAATACGAGGTTTTCCTGATTACCTTAGAAGATTTTAACAAACTTCTCAAACAGCACAAAAATTTAAAAAGTGAAGCAAATAAAGTATTAACGGAACTTGAAAAAACCAAAAAGGGAATTACCGAGCGCCCGAAAGAAAAAGTTGGAACGATAGAAACGATTAGCGAAGAAGCTCCCATTATTAAGATGGTTTTTGCAATTCTGCGGCACGCCTTGGAGGCAAGTGCCTCAGATGTTCATATTGAGCCGGGTAGAGATAAATTAAAGATACGCTTCCGCGTTGACGGTGTGCTGTACCCGACTCTTTTCTTGCCCTTAAGTGTTTATCCATCTATTACCGCCAGAATAAAAATTCTTGCTAATCTTAAAATAGACGAAAATAGAATTCCTCAAGATGGCAGGTTTTCAACCAAAATAGACGATAAAGACCTTGATTTTAGAGTTGCAACTTATCCCACTCTAAATGGCGAAAAAGTGGCAATTAGAATTCTTGATCCTACCGAAGGGCTTAAGTCCTATGATGCGCTTGGTTTAAGGGGAAAGAATCTTGAGAAAATAAAAGAAGCGATAAAAAAACCATACGGTATGATTCTGGCCACGGGTCCAACCGGTTCGGGAAAAACAACCACCCTTTATGCTCTGATGAGGCTTTTGAATAACGAGAGTGTTAATATTGTAACCATTGAAGACCCTATTGAATATTCCATCGCCGGAGTCAACCAATCCCAAATCAATCCTGAAATCGGTTATACTTTTGCCCAGGGACTAAGGCAGATTCTTAGGCAAGACCCGAATATTATTATGGTTGGTGAGGTGCGTGATGAAGAGACGGCAAACCTTGTTACCCACGCTGCTTTAACCGGTCATGTTGTTCTTTCAACCTTACATACCAACTCTGCTGTTGGGGTAATCCCAAGATTAATTGATATGGGCGTAAGGTCGTTTCTAATCCCATATACCTTAAGGGCGGCAATTTCCCAAAGGTTGGTTAGAATGCTTTGCCCATACTGCAAAAAGAAGGTTGTGCCGTCTGATAAAATCAAAGAATATATTTTAAGTCGTATAAAAACAATGCCGCCTGCAGTCAAAAAAGAAGTTAAAATTGGAGAAACAATTTATATCTTTCAACCCAAAGGATGCGAAAAGTGTAATTTTAAGGGTTATACGGGCAGGATCGGTCTTTTTGAGGTTTTGCCGATGAGCGACGAATTATCTGAACTAATTCTGAAGAGCCCAACAGAGGGAGCTATTCTCAAATTAGCTCAAAAACAAGGTATGCTTACTATGGAGCAGGAAGGAATTTTTAAGATTTTAGCCGGAGAAACAACCTTTGAAGAGGTTGCAAGGGTAACTGAGGAAAAATAATAACGCGATACCAATATACGAATGGCATACTAATGATACGAATATTGTGTCAATAAAACTAAAACGCTAATTCGTATTCATTAGTATAATTAGTATGAATTAGTATATTAGTATCGCATTTATATGGACTATTTAAATCAAATAAAAAAACTTTTAGCAATTGTTCTTGAAGAGGAAGCGTCTGATTTGCATATTTCAGTTGGGCATCGGCCGACATTAAGAATTACAGGTCAGTTGATACCTTTGGCAAAAGAGAAAAAAATTGAGTCGGTAGATGCAGAGGGGATAGCCAATGCTTTAATGAACGATCTGCAACAAAAAAAGTTTCTTGAGGAAAAAGAAATAGACTTTTCCCATGACTTTGAAGGCAGAGCAAGATTTAGAATAAATGTTTTTTTTCAAACAGGAGATATAAGTTTGGCTTTGCGTTTAATCCCCGTCAAAATTAAAACAATCGAAGAATTAAATATTCCGCCGATTTTACACGAATTTACAAATAGGTCGCAAGGGTTGGTTTTAATAACCGGCGCATCAAGTCAAGGCAAAACAACCACTTTGGCCGCCCTTATAGACGAGATAAACCATACAAGGCCGGTTCACATAATTACCATTGAAGACCCGATTGAATATGTTTATGAAGATGACCGTGCGATTATAGACCAGCGGGAAATTTATCAGGATACCCTCAGTTTTACGAGGGCCCTTCGGGCTACTTTCCGCCAGAATCCAGATGTTATTATGGTGGGAGAAATGAGGGATTTGGAAACAATCTCAACCACTATTACTGCTGCAGAGACGGGACATTTGGTTTTTGCCACTTTGCATACTAACTCAGCTTCTCAAACAATCCATCGTATTGTTGATGTTTTTCCAGCCGAACAGCAGAACCAGATAAGGCATCAATTATCCGGTTCGCTTTTGGGCATAGTAAGCCAAAGATTAATTCCCAGAATAAAGGGCGGTTTTATTCCCTGTTGCGAAATAATGATTGGTAATGCAGCTGTCGGGAATCTTATCAGAGAAAACAAGGTTCATGAAATACCAGCTGTTATTGATACTTCGTCAAAAGAGGGAATGATTTCTTTTGACAGGTATTTAGCAAATCTTGTCAGAAAAAAAGAAATTTCTCTTAAAAACGCCATTGATTATTCTTTAAATCCTACTGAGGTCAAAAATCTTCTAAGATAGTATTTTATCAATGAAGTTTGTCTACCAAGCAAGAAGTAAAGAGGGGAAAATTGAAAAAGGAACAGTTGAGGCCTCTTCTAAAGAAGCGGCAGCCGCTGCTTTGCAAAAGTACGATGTTTTTGTCACATCTCTAAAAGAGATAAAAGAACCTTTTTCTTTTTTACAGGGAAGGTTTTTTAAAAAAAAGGCCTCTAAAAAAGATTTAGCTGTTTTTTCCCGTCAGTTGGCAGTTATGATTGAAGCAAGGGTTCCGGTCGTTCAAAGTTTGTTAAGTTTAGCCGCCCAGACCGCAAAAAGCGATTTTAGAGATGTAATTACCAAGGTCTCCGAGTCGGTTGAAGAGGGTAGCAGTCTTTCAGAGGCGTTTTCTCTTTTTCCTGAAGTTTTTGATGTTTTCTTTATTAACTTAATTAAATCTGGAGAGGCTTCCGGTAAAATTTCCGAAGCCCTTGATTACCTGAGCTCGCATTTAGAGCGAGAGCACGATATTACGGCAAAAATAAAAGGAGCGATGATTTATCCTGTCGTTGTTTTATCGGCCCTTTTAGTGGTAGTTGTGATAGTTATGACGGTAGTGATGCCAAAATTAATAGTAATTATAAAAGATATTGGTGGCCCAATTCCCTTAAGCACCAGATTAGTATTAGGCTTTTATAACTTTTTTACGCATTATGGGTGGATAATATTAATCGCTTTTGTTTTCTTGGTAGCTTTTTTAATTTATTACTTCAAAAGCGAAAAAGGGAAAAAAGTTTTTGACAGGATGATTATCAAGGTCCCTTTTGTCAGCGAGTTTTTAAAGAAAACCTACCTTACTCGTTTTGCCGAGAATCTTTCTACTCTAATCACTGCCGGTCTGCCCATTACCCGCGCCTTGAAAATTACAAAAAACACAATTAGTAATTTTGTTTATCAGGAAATCGTTGACGAAACCGAAAAAAATGTTTCTGAAGGAGCAAAAATAAGTTCTGTTTTGGTAAAATATCCCGAATATATACCTACCTTTGTTATTCAGATGATAAAAGTGGGTGAAGAAACCGGCACACTGAATAAAACTTTGATGGAAATCGTAAATTTTTACCAAAAAGAAATAACAAGAATAGTGGATAACTTTATGACCATTATTGAACCGATTCTGATACTTGTTTTAGGATTGGGTGTGGCTTTATTGGCTATTTCGGTTTTATCTCCGATGTATGGAATGTTGGGCGCAATGTAAATGAGCGAGGTTTTCAAGCCGAGCGAATTTACCCCGCCCCCTATGCAGTATGTATTATATTTATATTCTTAAAACTAAAAAAGGTTTCTATATTGGATATACAGAAGATTTAAAAAGAAGATTAAAACAACACCAAAGAGACAAAGAAAGTGTAAGATTAATCTACTATGAAGCTTATTTGACAGAAAAAATAGCTAGAACGCGCGAAAGAAAATTAAAATATTATGGTAGTGTCTGGCGAGCCCTCAAAAAAAGAATTATCGCTTAGGGGGCGGGGTGTTCGTTATTCACACTTGACCTTACCTTGCAGTATCATATAATAAAATAACGTAACCCAAAGGGGTAAAATAAAAAAACAAAAGGTCGATTTAAAATTTTATACAAAATTTTAAGAAAAAACAAAATGAAATCATCTAAAAAAGGTTTTACATTAATTGAGTTATTGGTGGTAATCGCCATCATCGGTATTTTGGCCGCCATTGTTTTTGTTAATGTCAGTTCAGCTAGAAGTAAGGCAAAAGACGCTGGCATAAAAGGCAACTTGGCTTCTATACCAGCTACGGCGGAACTTAAATATGATACTGCTAGCAGTTATGCTACAGTTTGTACGACGGCTGCGGACGGCAAACAAGCTTTTGATGCAGCAGCAGTTCAAGGGAAAACAACTACCTGTGGTGCCACTGCTTATAGTTGTTGTAACTCTGCGGCAACTACATATGTTGCTTGTGTTGAACTTAATGCTACTGCTGGCAAAGGTTGGTGTATTGATAATACAGGAGCCAAAAAAGAAATAACCAATACAGCTTGTACATCTAGTATTACTGCATGTCCTTAATATTGATACGTTGTTGAAAAACTGTCCCGATAAGCGGGACAGTTTTTGTTTACGTCAAAGAAATAATGAGTTAAAATATAAATAGAAGAAAATGTTTTTTAATTTTTTAAATATTTTTATATTTTTATTTGGTTTGATTGTCGGCAGTTTTTTAAACTGCGTGATTTATAGGCTTGCCCTCACACCAAAACTTGGTAGTGATGGGTTGGAGAAAAAACAGAGTTTTTTAACTGGTCGCTCTTATTGTCCAAAATGCAAGCATCAGTTAAATTGGTATGATTTAATACCGATTTTAAGTTATTTGCTGTTGTTCGGAAAATGCCGTTATTGCAAGAAATCAATCTCTTTCCAATACCCCTTAGTAGAATTGGCAACGGGATTATTGTTTTTAGCAGTTTTTAATCCAGAGTATGCGGTTCGGACTCTCTATTTATTGCTGATTACTTGTTTTTTGGTAGTTATTTTTGTTTACGATTTAAAGCATTACATTATTCCAGATAAAATTGTTTTTCCCGCTATCGGCATTGCTCTTTTTTATAGCTTGTTTTTGTTGTTCACCGGCGACTATTCATTATCCCATTTTTTAAGCATGATTTACGCCGGAATTTTACCAGCCTTGTTTTTCTTTTTGATATTTATTATATCTAAAGGAAAATGGCTGGGATTTGGCGATGTTAAATTAGTGTTTTTTATGGGTTTGTTTTTGGGTTTTCCGGAAATATTAGCAGCTCTGTTTTTAGCCGTGTTTTTAGGTGGTATAATAGGGATAGGATTGATTATTGCCAAGATTAAAAAAATAAAAAGCGAAATACCTTTTGGTCCATTTTTAATTATAGGCACTTATCTGGCCTTATTTTTCGGCCAGGAGTTGGTTAATTGGTATTTAAATTTACTTCTTTCGTGACAAAACAAAACGGTTTTACTTTAATTGAAATGGTAGTGGTGATTGGCATTATTATTGTGCTCGTAAGCATTACGGTTGCTAATTTTAGCGAGGTAAGGGGACAGCTGGCCTTAAAAAGAGCAGCTCACCAATTAATGCAGGATTTAAGAAAAGCCCAGGAAATGGCAATGTCCTCAGCAGGGTTAAATGGCACAGGGGATTGTTCTCTGCCGGTAAGGGGTTACGGTATCTATATTGACTGCTTAACAGATAATAAAAGTTACAAACTATATGCCGATACAACGGCAGATACTGGTTTTGATTGTGAAACCTATCCTCCCACAGAATGTTGGGAATACTATAATCCACCCGATTGCATCATTGAAACTCTTTTTATCCAAGAAAACGGAGTGATTATAAAAGAAATAAATAATACAACCGGAGGAGGAAGGATTAGTATTAATTTTAAACCGCCGAATCCCAATATAAAAATAAAATGGCTTTTATCTATCGCGGATGAGGTTGAAATTGTTTTGGCTTTGGAATCCGATCAAACGAAAACCAAAACAGTTATTGCTAATAGGATAGGCCTACTGCAAATAAAATAACTAGTTAGTAAACATGAAAGGTTTTTTCTCTTTTAAGAAAAATAAGGGCTTTACAATGTTGGAAATGATAATTGCCACCTTTATTTTAGTTGTTGGCATCATCAGCGTATATTCTTCTTTTGCCCGCATAACAATTGCAACATCAATTGTTTCATCAAAATTAACGGCTGCTTACTTAGCCCAAGAAGGTATAGAAATAATAAGGAATATTAGGGACACAAATTGGCTGAAAGGCTTTAACCAAGATAACGGTTTAAGTACGACTTGTTCTCTTGGATGTGAAGCCGATTATACGACCAAAACAGTTGAACAAATAGCCGCTTATGCGGGAATGCCCTTGTGTATAAACACCGAGGGTTTTTATAATCATTTTAGCGGTTCCCAAACGATATTTAAAAGAAAAATCACAATTACTTCCCCTGTTGCTGATGTTCTTCTGGTTTCTGTTCTTATAGAATGGGAAGACAGGGGAACGCCATATAATTTTACAGCCGAAGAATCTTTATATGATTGGTATTAATAAAAATAACAAGCTGGTAATAAGAAAAAAAGCTTTTAAATCAAGGGGATTTACCCTTCACCTTTTATTTCCTATATGAAAATTAAACAAAGTAAAATTAATAAACAATCAAAGTATTACTTTTCTCATAACATCATTAAAAAAGGTGAAGGGTTTACTTTGATTGAGCTGATAGTGGTTGCTTCTATTTTTTCTCTGGTTCTTTTTACCGCCACCGACCTTTTTATTTCCATATTTCAGCAACAGAGAAGAACACTAAACCAGCAAGAGCTTTTAAACCAAACCAGTTATGCCGTTGAATATATAAGCAGAGCCATAAGAATGGCAAAAAAAGACGACAGCGGTTTTTGTTTGGGAACCCCAAATATAAGTTATGCGCTTACGCGTGAAAATACAGGTGTAAAATTTATTAACCATTCTAATAGCGATATTTGCCAAGAATTTTTTTGGGACTCCCTTACTAAAGAACTAAAAGAATCAAGATATGGCGGTACCCCTCTTTCTCTTATTTCAGACCACTTACAGGTGAATTATTTAAGCATTGAGCTTTCCGGAGAGTCGGGCGACGATGATTTACAGCCAAGAGTTACTATTTCAATGGAAATTCAGGTTAAAGGAACTGGAGAACAGCCCAAAAAACAAATTCAAACAACAATTTCTCAAAGAAACTTAGATGTCCAATAATTGCAAGCGAGGGAGAAAAAGAAGAATTCATTCTTATTTTTCGACCGAGCGAAACAATTATATAAACTTTGATTTCTATAAAACTATGAATTTATTTAGAAAAAATAAACCCTCACTACCAAAAATTTGGTGCGGGGGTAAAGAAAAGGGCGTTGCCCTATTGATTGTATTTTTTATTATGGGTATATCTCTGAGCGTTTTTTTGGGGGTTAGCGCGATTCTATTCAGCGAAATTAAAGTAATAAGAGGAATGGGATATTCTGTGAAGGCATTTTATGCCGCCGATACGGGAATAGAGGAACTTCTTTACCTTGATAAAAAGAAAATACCAGATGAAGGGACGCGGGGCTTTTGCGATATTTGTAATAGCTGTCTTTCGTTTGACTGCCAGGGCTGTTCAGTTTCTGCCGATTGCGACCCAATAGACTGCACGAATTGTCAGGTTTCTTATTGTGTCGGTAGTGGTTGCGACGGAACTGGTGATAAGAAATATATCGTGATAGGCAGTATTACGCCAGAAGAAGAAAGTTTTAAATCTTACGGAAGTTATCAAGGAACAACAAGAGCAATTGAATTAGAATTAAATATCGGTTATTAAATTTTAGACATGGCAAGAGAAGAATTAAAAAAAAGAATAGGAAAACTTAGGGAGTTGATTAATCACCACCGCTATCTTTATCATGTTTTAGATAAACAAGAAATCTCAGATGAGGCCTTGGACTCTCTTAAAAAAGAACTTTTTGATTTAGAACAAAAATACCCTGAGTTTATTACTCTTGATTCGCCCACTCAAAGGGTGGGAGGAGCGCCCCTAAAAGAGTTTAAGAAAATAAGGCATCCAGAAAGGATGCTTTCTTTGAATGATGTTTTTTCAAAACAAGATTTTTTAGATTGGCAGGAAAGAGTTTCGAAACTTCTAACCGAAAAAGAAAAAAAAGACATAGATTTTTATTGCGAATTAAAATTAGACGGCTTGGCAATAGAACTTATTTATGAAAATGGATTATTAAAAACAGGTTCAACCCGCGGCGACGGAATTGTAGGCGAGGATGTTACCCAAAACTTAAAAACAATAGAGGCAGTTCCCTTGAGATTGAGAGATATAAATAAGGTTATAGAAGAACTAAAAAAAGAAAACTTAAAGAAAATTGCCGAAAATATAAGGAATAAAGGGCTGAAAAAAGTAATTGTCCGGGGTGAAGTGTTTCTGACCAAAAAAGAGTTTGAAAAAATTAATAAAATCCAAGTAAAAAAGGGACTGCCCTTGTATGCCAATCCCCGAAATATAGCAGCAGGTTCAATTCGCCAACTTGATCCAAAGGTTACGGCTTTACGCCAGCTTGATTCTAACGCTTACGATTTATTAACTGATTTTGGTCAGAAGACCCATGAAGAAACGCACAAAATTCTAAAAGCTCTTGGGTTTAAAATAAACAAAAATAATAAATATCGCCAAAACGCCAATAAAGTTTTTGAACTTCATAAATTTTGGCAGAAAAACAGGGATAGCCTTCCTTACGAGATTGATGGCATTGTCGTTATTATCAACAATAACAACATTTTTAAGAAGTTGGGAGTGGTGGGCAAAGCGCCCAGAGGGGCAGTTGCTTTTAAATTCTCCCTAAAACAAGCGACTACTAAGGTCGAAGATATTTTTATTCAGGTCGGCAGGACCGGAGCTATGACTCCGGTTGCCCGCTTAAAACCGGTAAGCATTTCCGGGGTTACGATTACTCGGGCTACCCTTCATAATAAAGACGAGATTAAAAGGTTAGGAGTGAAAATTGGAGATACGGTGATAGTTGGCAGGGCAGGAGATGTAATCCCCGATATTGTTAAGGTATTGACCGAATTGAGGACCGGAAAAGAGAAAGATTTTAAAATGCCAAAAGTTTGTCCCTCCTGCGGATCAAAACTAATAAAATCAGAAAGAGAATTGTTTTGGCGTTGTCCCAATTCAAAATGTTTTGCAAGAAAAAGAAGGGCTCTTTATTATTTCGTTTCCAGGGGGGCTTTTGATATTAGGGGATTAGGTCCTAAAATTATTGACCGTCTTTTGGAAGAAGGATTAATCCGAGACGCAGCTGATTTATTTGAATTAAAAGAAGGAGATGTAGTCCAATTAGAGAGGTTTGCTGAAAAATCAGCTGAAAATCTGATTAAAGCAGTTCAAAACAGCAGGAAAATATCTTTGCCGCGATTTATTTATGCTTTGGGCATTAGAAATGTAGGACAAGAAACCAGCCAAGATTTGGCAGAATATTTTGGAGATATGGGAAAGCTAGAAAAAGCAAACCTTGATGAACTGCAAAAAATAAAAGACATTGGACCCGTAGTTGCCGAGTCAATTAATAAGTGGTTTTCAGATGAAAGAAATAGGAAATTCTTATGGAGGCTTAAAATATCAATTAATATAATCAAAACAAAAAAGGAAATAAAAGGCGGAAAACTAAAAGGAAGAAGGTTTGTTTTAACCGGAGAATTAAAAACTATGTCCAGAAATCGGGTCAGAGAAATAATAAGAAATCTTGACGGTAATGTTTCAGAAGCGGTTTCCAAAAACACCGATTTTGTTGTTGTCGGTTTAAACCCCGGCTCAAAATTAAAGATGGCAGAGAAATTGGGCGTAAAAACCATAAAAGAAGAAGAATTTTTAAAATTATTGCAATAATATAAATGTTTGGCAATTTGTCTTTTAAACCATTAAGGGCCCACCTTAGGAGGTTGGATTGGTTGCTTGCGGGCAGCGCAATATTGTTAACTATTATCGGACTATTAGCAATATATAGCTCCTCTTTGAGAAAAGGAGATTTTTTGAATTTTAAAAAACAAATACTTTTTTTTACGGTGGGTTTTATTTTAATGATTTTAATTAGTTTTTTTGATCACCGTGTATTAAAAAACAACTCATATTTAATCTTAATCCTTTATTTTCTCGCTCTTTTGTTTTTAATAGGTTTATTCTTTTTTGCCCCGGAAATCAGAGGAAAAAGAGGATGGTATAAATTTGGGGTAATGTCTTTTGATCCTATTGAACTGCTTAAAATTACTCTGATTATCCTGTTAGCTAAATATTTTTCTATGAGACACGCTGAAATGTATAGGTTCTGGCATATTGTTTTTTCTGGCATTTATGTTTTAGTCCCTTGTTTGCTGATTTTCTTTCAGCCGGACTTAGGCGCGGTTTTAATTTTGGTAATCGTCTGGCTCTCTATTTTATTGATTTCCGGGATTAAAATTCGCCACTTCTTAATTCTTTCTTTGGTCGGTCTTATTTTATTACTGCTTTCCTGGCAGTTTCTGTTGCATGATTATCAAAAGAGCAGAGTCTTGGATTTTATTTTCCCTTATGACCCCTTGGGCACCTCTTGGAGCCAGAGTCAGGCGGAGATTGCTATTGGTTCTGGTCAAATCTTTGGCCGCGGTTTTACCAAAGGTTCTCAAACCCAATATGGGTTTTTACCAGAGCCTCATACTGATTTCATCTTTTCGGTTGTTGCTGAAGAATCCGGTTTGGTTGGCGTACTGCTTGTATTTTTTCTTTATTCCATATTGATTTGGAGGACAATTAAAATCGCTGTTATGTCTCGGTCTAACTTTCCTCGGCTTTTTGCTTCTGGTTTCGCTGTTATTTTAATTGCCCAATTTTTTATCAATATCGGGATGAATGCCGGTATCCTTCCGGTTATTGGGATTTACCTTCCTTTAATCAGTTACGGCGGTTCGGGATTGATAGGGACGTTTGTTGGTCTTGGAATTATACAAAGTATAAAGATTAAAACATAGGCGCCATAATCGGTTCAGCTATTGACCCTTCACCTTTCTTTTGTTATACTTTATTATATTGTGTTCTAAGTGACAAAAAGAAGGTGAAGGGTGCGGAAGATGAGATACATAGGTAACACCCTTGTTTTACCAAAATCTGGTAAAATCAAGGACAAATGTTTAACCTATGTATCAATATGCAACAAATATTCGCCTACAAGGGTGTCTTAGGCATCCAGAAGTTCTTATACCCACCCAACCTCAGCCCGGAAGCCCAAGCCAGACTCAAGTGGATGGACCATTACAGGCAGACAAAGAATGTATCTTTAACCTGCCGACATTTCAACATATCCAGGAAGACCTTCCACAAGTGGAAGAATTTCTACAACCCCCACCATCTTATTACTCTAGAATCAAGAGACAGGGCTCCTAAGAGGAGAAGACAAAGAGAAATATCTTCAGAGCAGGAGATGAGAGTGGTAAATCTAAGGAAGCAATATTTAAGGTACGGAAAAGAAAAGCTCTCCCTTATATACCAATCTCTTTATGGAGAGAAGATATCCTGCTGGAAGATACAGAAAACCATTGAGAAATACAGGCTCTATTATCACCCTCAAAGAACAGAAGCTATTAGAAGAAAAAGACAGAGATCTCAATACAAAAAGAGGATAACTGAGCTGAAACAAAGGAAGATATCCGGATTCCTTTTGCAGATAGATACAGTGGTCATTTATTGGAAGAGCGTTAAAAGATACATCGTCACTGCCATAGATAAATATTCCAAGATTGCCTTTGCCAGGATGTACACGACCCATTCTTCCTACAACAGCAGAGACTTCCTCCATAGATTAAACTACCTCTTAGATGGTAAGATAGACAATATCCAGACAGACAACGGATCTGAGTTTCTGAAACACTTTGACAAAACATGTTCTGAATTAAACATCAACCACTATTTTTCCAGAAACCATACCCCCAAAGACAACGCTGTCTTAGAGAGGTTTAACAAAACATTACAGGAAGAATTCATTGCTCAAGGAAACTTTGACACAAATCTTAACAGATTTAATCATTCCTTAACCGAGTGGTTGATAGAATACAACTTCAGAAGACCTCACCAAGCGCTGGGATATATATCGCCAATTAATTTTCAGGTTAAACACTTAAAAGTGTTACCTATGTACCCTTCTAGTACATTTCCTTGACTTATTATATATAAAGAGTATAATGGATTTAGACTCGTAAGTCGAAGTATCTTAATTAAGTTTTTAATTTTTAATTGAAGACCCAACAAGTAGAGCGACTCAGTCATTAAAAGGTCGCTTTTTATGTGGCAGTGCCACAACATTAATAAAATCAACATGTTCAAAAAGTTTGATGATGGCCCAAAAGGTAATTTCACACCTAGGCCAATGATTAAAGGAGACTGGAAATGTTCAGAGTGCGCAACGGCAATAACCGAACTCCCCTTTGAACCAGCTCCTGATAGACCAATCTATTGCAAAGAATGCTGGATGAAGAAAAGAGCAGAAAGAGGAAATAGATTTGATCGATAAATAGGAATATACAACAAAAAAACCGCCAAACTTGGGCGGTTTTTTGTTTATCGTTATTTTATTCTAAGATAGTTTGAAATTGTTTTTATAGTGTAATCAACAAACTCCACCGTCGCGCCCGCTACCCCTTCTGATGCGCCCGTTATTATCTTTTTAAAGATATTTTGGAGCTTAACATCTCCTGTTTTATCAGCAGCATCAGAAAGATTTCTTAACCATTCAGCTTGGTCAATTTCTTTTTTTGTGTCTAAACCAAATTCTTGGCGAGAAGGTTCCATAATCAAATCTAGGGCCTGAATATAGAGAAAACTTTCTTCTATGGTTCCTGTTAAATCTTTTTTTGATGATTCTAGCTCTTTGATTTTATCTTGATAAATTTTCCCGATATCAGCATTAATTTGGAAAAAATAGAAATTAATGCCAATGCTGGCAACCAACAACAAACACAATATTATAATAATAATATTTTTAGCCATAGCTATATAGATTTTATTAACCGTTTACTTCTGCCCTACTTTATTATTTACAATAATAACAAACTCCCCTCTCGGCTTTTGTCCTTCTAATATTTTAAATGTTTCCTCTATTGTACCGCGATGGACTGTCTCAAATTTTTTGGTCAACTCGCGGCAAACAACCATTTCTGACTTAGGTGACAACTCTTTTAATTCTTTTAAGGTTTTAATAATGCGATGGGGTGATTCGTAAAAGACAACCGAATACTTCGAATTAACAATTGACTCTAAAAACTTTTTTCTTCTTTTTTTAGCGGGAGGAAATCCCATAAAAAAGAACCTATCAGTGGGCAGACCGGAAATACTTGCCGCAGCAATGACAGCCGACGGACCCGGAACCGCTGTGATTTCGGTTTGGGGAATTTTGGCAAGAATCTCTTTGATTAATTGGTTCCCGGGGTCAGAGATACCGGGCGTGCCGGCATCAGAAACCAAAGCCAGATTTTTGCCTTGCCGTAAAAAGTTTAAAATGTAGTCAACTTTTCTAATTTTGCTGTGCTGGTGATAGCTGACTAATTGAGTGTTTATTTGGTAACGGTTCAACAACTTGCTCGTTACTCTTGTGTCTTCGCACAGAATCAAATCAACTCCCCCTAAAACTTCAAGAGCCCTAAGGGTAATATCTTTGAGATTGCCTATCGGAGTAGCAACAATATATAGAGTGGTCATTTTTTAATTAAGATTTAAATATTAATTCATTTATTCAAAACAAAATCAGGGACAAAAAGTAATGTCTGCCTCACAATCGGCCTGATCAATCTGTTTTTTGTTGCCCGTACTATCAAGACACCATGCCTTGCTTTTGTCTTCAGGGACATTAAGCTGGACGCAGACCGTCCACTCATCAGAATCATGATGACAAACCTTGCATTTTTTGGGATTTTTGTCGCAATCGGCGCCAGGAATCGCGTCATAAACCGTTTCTACTCTATCATCGTTGCAGAATCCTCCATAGTTTCCATTGCGCTCGTCATAATAAACTTGAGCTAGATAGGATAGTTGGTCTATGCCCATTTTGACTGCGGCATCTTTTGCTCTCCCTCTTATGCTGGCGACATTAATAAAAACAATGGCAGCTAAAATCCCGATAATCGCGATAACCACCAACAATTCAATCAGGGTGAATCCTTTAATCTTTGCTTTTTCCCATTTCATTTTTTAATTAGTTTTCTTATATTTAATAAAAACCCATTTTGCAATTTCAACAAGAGCAAAATTCAGCAAGCCAAAGGCCAAAAGAATGAGCCATTCAAAAAAACCCAAAGAAACGGTTTTAAGAAGTTTTTGGAAAACTGGAACATAGAGAGCGATGATAAGAAAAAAGAAGCCGGAGGCAATAGACAAATTAACATATGTATTAGAAAAAGGATTGTACTGCCAGATATTTTTTCTCAAATTCCGACAGGAAAAAATAACAAAAAACGAATCAATTGCTAAACCGACAAATATTATACTGCGGATTAACTCTATAGGATAACCCATATAAAAAAACCACAAAAAAAGGCCAAAAAGAATAATGTTACTAAAAATACCGATAATGAAAATTAGAACATTCATTTCTTTATTTAAAAGCGGCAAACGGGGATCCTCAGGGGAACGATTCATAATATCTTTTTCTTCTGACTCAAAAGTTAGAGCCATTGCCGGTAGCGTGCTTTCTATCATATTCTTCCAAAGAATTTGGCCCGGCAAAACCGGCAAAGGCAAGCGAAAAATTACACTAAAACCAATTAACATTATTTCGGTAAATCCGCCGCTCAATAAATAAGTAATAATTTTCCTTACATTATCCATTATTCTCCTTCCCTCTTTCACTGCTGTAATAATAATACTAAGATTATCGCTCAAAAGTATAAGATCTGACACCTCTTTTGCGGCTTCCGTGCCAGAGCCCAAAGCTACTCCAATGTCGGCTTTTTTGAGCGCCGGAGCATCATTAACTCCATCGCCGGTCATTGCCACCACCTCCCCTACATCTTGCCAGGCCTGAATAATTCTCATTTTGTGGCGGGGCTCCACCCTTGCATAAATCTCAATATCTTTTACTACTTTTTTTAACTCTTCATCGCTCATTTTATCTAATTGTTTTCCTTCAAGAATATTTTTTTCTTTACAAGGCAAACCAAGCTCCTGGGCAATGGCTTTTGCTGTTAGTTTATGGTCGCCAGTAACTAAAATTACCCTCATTCCCGCTCGCTGACAGGTTTTGATGGTATTTTTGGCGTCTTTCCTCAAAGGATCGTGGAGGGTAATAAACCCTACAAAAATTAGTTCTTCAATTTTGGGATTTTGGTCGTCAATGTTTTGCTGTTCGGTTTCTTTGTAAGCTACAGCAAGCACTCTCTGTCCTTTTGAAGATAGAATTTCTTGCTTTTTAATTAACTCAATAGTTTTTTCCGCCAAGAGAGGTATTTGTTGACCATTGAGCTGCAAGTATTTTGACATTCCTAAAACTACTTCCGGCGCGCCCAAAACAGAAAGAATATTTTTTCCGTCCCGGCCCTTGTGCAATGCGGCAGAATATTTATAAACAGGGTCAAAAGGAACAGTATCAAGCCGAGGCTGATTTTTCTCTATTTCTTTTTTATTAAGCCCGGCCTGCATACCGGCTATTAAAAGAGCTTTATCTGTTGGCCTGCCTCTAACAATCCATCTTTCAAGCGCCTCGTCAGGATTTTCAATAAAGGCCTCGCAGCAAAGCGTGGCGATTTTAAGGGCTAAAATATTTACCCCGTTAAATTGTGAAGCAATTTGTGCGGGGTGGGATCCGTTTTCTTCGTTGGCTTGCCCCCCACCAAAAATTTGGTGGGGGGTATAAACACCTGCTACCTCCATTTTCCCTTCAGTTAATGTTCCTGTTTTATCAGTCGCAATTACAGAGGTGCTTCCCAGTGTTTCAGCGGCCACTATTTTTCTAACCAAGCCCTTCTTTTTTAATATTCTCTGTAAGCCAAAAGCAAAAGTGACTGTAACAGCCACGGGCAGACCCTCAGGAATGGCAGCCACCGCTACGGCGATACCAGTTAACAACATTTCCAAATAACCCTTTCCTGTTAGTACGCCAAAAATAAAAATAAATAAACACAAAAAAACAATTATTAACCCTAGAACTACGCTGAAGCGGGCTACTTTTTTTTGAAAGGGCGTTTTTTCTTCTTTTGCCTCTTTTACCATTTCAACCACTTTGCCAATTTCTGTCTGAAGCCCGGTTTCGGTCACAATGACCCTGCCTATTCCCTCTTCAACCACTGTCCCCATATAAACCATATTATCTCTATCAGCCAAGGAGGTTTCTTGTTTTAAAATTTTTGGGTCTTTTTTATTGGCGAGCCATTCACCTGTTAAAGCCGCTTCATTTATTTTAAGATTGTGAGACCAGATTAGCCGGCCGTCTGCCGGCACCTTGTTGCCGGGGTTTAATAAGACAATGTCGCCCGGAACCAGTTCTCCCTGCCTTATTTCTTTTTCGTTTCCCTGTCTTATTACAAAGGCATCCACTTTAACCACTTTTTTAAGAGCGGCTAAAATATTTGATGTTTTGTTTTCTTGGAAAAAACCAATAATAGTGTTTAAAAAAACAACACCAAAAATAACAATGGCGTCTGTGAAATCCCGCAGAATTAAAGTAACAAAACCCGCTATAATCAAAATATAAATAAGAGGGCTTTTAAATTGCCTAAAAAATATTTTTGTTTTCGGAAGGGGTTTTTCTTCGGGCAGCAAGTTCTTGCCAAATTGCCTTTGCCTGATTTCTACTTCTTCTTCTGTCAAACCGCGCTCAAAATCTGAATTGAGTTTCTTTATTGCTTCTTCAAAAGTAATATTGTGCCACTGAATTTCTTTGTTCATCTTTGATAAATATTTAAAACTAGTAAAGATAGCCCCAGGTCTGAAGCCTGTCAGAATCCTTGTACCATTTAAGCCCGATGTCTGTTCTATAAAACATATTCTGAAGAATTATATTGTTTATTCTTAAATAAACCTGTTTTCTGGCATCATCCACGGTTAAACCAGCCCCGGTAACTACTAAAACATATCCTGACTCACCGGCTATACTCCAAGTTCCATTCACCATTTTGACATCTCCTAGGTGAATACCATCTAAATTATTCTTTTTGAAAAGTATTGAAAGGTCTTTATAAATAAAAAATTCGTTTTTATCATCAAAAGGAAAGGGCGGAACAGCTACAACCACGCCGATTTGAAATCCTTTTTTTGTTTTTAGTTCGGTTGGCTCTTTTTTTGCTAATTTATAAAGAAATTCTCCCCATAGATTTGTTATCCCTTCTATTTGAATACTTATTGTTGGATAACCGAATCTTGCTGTTATTTCCAGGGGATAAATCCCCCTAGCGTTGGCTATACAATTTATATCGATATAGCCCGCATAACCCGACCTAATCAACTCCGGCTTTATTTTTTCCAAGGTATTCCTAAATATTGCATTTGACGGAGACCAATACATTAATGTTCCCATTTCGCCCGTGTAGGGGCCGATATCCCCGGGAAACAGTTTTTTGTGTTCAAAATTTATATTAACAGGATAAACAAAATCCTCTCCATTAAAAAAAGCTCCAGCGGCAACCTCAACTCCAACAGCCATTTTTTGCAGTTGAAACTTTTTTATCTTTTTTGCCCAGGTTTTTTTATTCTGTTCGAGAATCTCCATTAAATCCTTTCCGTCTTCCTCTTGACCTAAAAACAATATCCCCTTTTGTTCTGAAGATATAGTACCAGATGGCTTGAAAACATATCTTCCTGGATTTGTTTTAATAAATTCAATTGCCGAATCAAAATCGGAAAAATCCCAGTGGAGAAGAACGGGCATTCCTGATTTTTTCATTTCATCTTGGCCGAATTCTCTATCTTCTTCAAGTTTATCCGTGTATTTGCTGCCGCCCACCACAAGTTTCCCCGAAGCCCTTAACGAATCTGCAATTTCTCCAAAGCCGACATCATCAAAAACAATAACATCTGCCCAATCTTTGTGTTTTTCCCAATCGTCAACTTTATCAAGAAAACCATCGTAAACATCTTTATCGGTTTCGCTCTTGATATATATTTTCACTTCATGGCCCTCTTTTTTAATCTGCCAAGCCAAATCTCCGCTTAAACTTTCAAAAGAAACAAATAAAAATTTTTTAGAGGGAAAAAGATGATTATTCAGAACTTTCTCATTATTTTTTTCTACACCGTTGGTCATTTTATTTTTATTTAATTATTTTATTCATATTTCCAGTCATAAGTTCCGTAAGAAACTGTAAGTTCCTCGCCTTTTTTTATTTTTCTCAAAGTCGAAAAAGAACCATCATCTATTCTTTTCAGATTCGGATTTTCTGAATTATTAGGGAAAAAAGAAATATCCATTCCGTCTAAACCAAACTCCGGTATTAGAACGCTGCCATCTTTCTCAATAACAAAGAAATCATCAATCATTTTTAAAACCTCTTTGTCAAAATTCTTAAAATCAGAAGTTTTAAATTCGTACCAATTTTGTTCTTTTATTCCTCGAAATGGGTCTTTGTTTCTAGGAATGTCTCTTACAGCAAAAACGCCGACTCCGCTTATCTTCGATGGTTTTAGGCGACAGTAGGTATTTTTTAATTTTTTAACAATATTGCTTTTTAGCGTCTTTTTCGAATTTACCATTTTTTAATTCGCTCTAATTTTATTCTACCATAAAATAAAAAAACAAAATAAAAACCCAAGAAATTAATCTCGGGTTTTTTCCTTATTCTAAAAAGTGGAAATCTTTTGAACTCATCTCTTATTCAGTGGTTTTGCCGTCAAAATGATCTTCGCTGTCTGCTGTAGCATCGGCTTTGGTCGTATGGATTGTTCCGTCTTTGTGTTCTGGCGGAGAGTAAATAGTATAAAGTTTAAGCTCGGAATCAGGACCATTTATGACATTGTGCCTGGCTCCTGCTGGAATAATAATGGCTGTACCATCTTCAATAATATGTTCTACCCCGTCTATAATCGCTTTCCCCCTCCCCCGCTCAACCCGGATAAATTGATCTAATGTGTGCACCTCTTCTCCTATATCTTCTCCCGGTTTTAAGGTCATCAAAACCAACTGACTATTTTTTGCGGTATAGAGAACCTTGCGAAAGTTCTCATTTTCGATTGTTTCTTTTTCTATATTTGATATATATCCTTTCATAAAATATTTATTTAATTTAATTAATAATAATTTATCCTATCAAAAAACCACCCCGATTGAAAGGTGGTATCTACTCCGTCTAACAGACGGCCCGTCCGTAGCTTTAGCAAGGGAGGGAGTTAGCCTCGCCCGTAGGCCTAGCCTTCGTGGCTACGGCCGAGGGAACTTGTTTAGTATAAAAATTTACTTTTTAATATTTTTCCCAGATGCTAAAGAAGTAAACCACAAAATGAATGGTCTTCTTAATCTATCTATAGACCAATTATCATCCTTGAAAAGGGAGTTTTTCTCCGCTTTAAATTGGGTAAGTAAAGATAAGGTGGCTTGAAGGTGTAAGGGAGATAATTTATTATGTTCTTCTAAAAAATGCTGCTTTTTGGTCATAATTTATGATACAATAATTCCCGAAAATAATCAAGTTTATTTGCTCCGCATCGTGGACGACATTAGCCTCGCCCGTAGGCCTAGCCTTCGGGCTACGGCCGAGGGAACTTGTTTAGTATAAAAAATAACTCACCTTTTTCAAGGTGAGTTAAAAATTAAAATCTTTTTAAAGTTTCTTATCTTCGCAACCAACCAAATAGCCACCCAAATAATCCTCTGGCTTGCTTTTCTGTTTGCGCTACTTGTTGTAATCTATTTTGTTCTTGCTCTATATTGCTTATTTGTTCTTGAAGCATAACTTTTACTTCATCGTCGCAAGCGCACTCTTCCCTTAACTGTGTAAGTTGTTGTATTCTTTCTCTATTGCGATTAACCTCTTGTTCTATTGATTCTGCTGTTTCTTGATCTCCGCCCACAAAAAACCTAACAAAACGACTTCTAGTTTGTATTTTTTCTTCTGCTCTTATGGTTGCCTGGACCGAATTATCAAATTCTTGGGCAATCTGTGATATTTGAGAACCAATGCCTGAGGTTAAATCTTCCAAAGAAAGCAAAGCATGTACAGCTTCTCTAACCTTATTTTGGTTCTGGTATACTTTTTGCTGAACATTGCTTAATCCTTGCATCTCTTGGTTCATTTCCTGCTTCTTTTGCTGAACCATTTCTTTTGCTTCGGTCATAGTGCGGGCCTTTTGCTGGTTTCCTGAAATAAGGTTTTGCTGACCAGAACCTTCTTCCTGCTCGCCTTCCCTTGTTTGTGTTTGCTGCTCTGTCTGTGTTTGCTGCTCTTCTCCGCGATTTTGAGTTTGCTGTTCTGTTTCTGTCTGTACCTGCTGACCCTGTCCAGTTCCTTGACCTTGCTGGTTTTGTCCAGAATCCATTGTCCCTGTGGCTGGATTATTGGATCCTTGTTGCCCCCCTTGGGCAAAAACCACTGAACCAGATACGATTAAAACTAATGAAACAAAAATTAATCTTTTCATATTTTTTATATTAATTATTAATCTAAAGACCTTTATTTTATTTATTATAACAAACAAAAAAATTGAAAGCCACTGAGCAAAAACTTAGCTCCGCCTAGCAGACGACGTTAGAACCTGTTTAATGCAAACTATTTAACCTTATACTTTAAAAGCAGAATAATAGTTAACAAAGGAGTAAAGAAAAGCAACGCCATATAAAACAAGTCTGATATTTTTCCTATCAGGCTCATTTCGTTTGCAGTCAAAAAGAAAACAATGCCTGGAGTAGTAAAAAATTGCACAATAAACAAACTAAGTACAATAATATTTAACGAAATTACTAACCTTTTTAACATAAATCTATTT
>JAHIOM010000012.1 GCA_018895235.1 Patescibacteria group bacterium
GGCGGGCAAAAATTCCTTCCCCCCAACCCCCTTCCTTTTTGCCCGCCCGAGCGTTCAGTTTTGGTTCTGCCGCCCGCAGGGCGGCAATCAGTCGGGATTTCGTTCAAAATGAGTTCTGACTTTTTCCAACAAACACCACCACGAGTTAAAACTAAAAGCCGCCTTTTAATCGAGGTGGTTTTTTGGTAGGATAAAATAATAAATTCGCCGAATCTACTAAATATGCCAACGGAAAGATTTAAAAATATTATTTATCCAGAGGTTAAAATAAAAGATGTTTTAACTGCTTTTTGGATAGGAATAAAACCACAAAAATGGAGCTTGTTTGTTGTGCTAATTTTTACGATCTTAGCCGGTGTCGCAGCAACTATAGCGCCGATTTTTTATAAACAATTTTTTGATATTATTTCATCCGGAGGAGATAAGGTAATAATCGCCCACACATTAATTCTAATAATAGTCCAAATTGCAATTATAAACGGCTTCATCTGGCTATTCTACCGTATAGTCGCTATTTACAACAATTCATATCAGACAGGAACTATCGCGCGCCTTAAGCAACGATCATATGACTATTTAATGGGGCATTCTTATATTTTCTTTAGTAATAATTTTACAGGTTCGCTTACTCAAAGGGTTAACCGTTTTGCTCGATCTTTTGAAGGTCTTGGTGATAGATTAGTTGATAGCGTATTACCATTATTCGTAAAAATTGTTTCAGTTATCACAGTTGTCTTTTTTTTAAACAAATGGATTGCTTTAGTCATTCTTATTTGGATAATTATATTCTTGTTATTTAATATTATGTTTTCTCGATGGAAATTAAAATACGATATTTTAATCGCTAAAATTGATTCTGAGACAACTGGCTATTTGTCTGACACACTGACGAACCAAAACACAATTCAGCTTTTTAATGGATACAAACTTGAATCAAACGGCTATAAGTCGGTGACAGATAAACAGGCAAAAATGACAAAAATCAGCTGGAATCTAAATGCGTTAATGGCAGCCGGCCAGTCATTTTTAGGTTTTGCAATAGAGTTTTTGTTATTCTATTTTGCTATTAAGTATTGGGGGCAAGGGCTAATAACAATCGGAGTTTTTGTTCTATTACAAGTATATATACTAAGTTTGATAGATCAATTATGGTCATTCACTAAAGTTATTAGACACGCATATCAGGCGTATGCTGACGCGAAAGAAATGGTCGAAATCTTGCTTTTACCATACGAAATAAAAGATATACTAGGCGCAAAAGAGCTTGTAGTAGAGAAAGGGGGAATTGAATTTAGAAATTTAAGTTTTAGCTTTAATAAAACGAGGCAAGTTTTAAATAATATTCATATAATAATCAAACCAGGAGAAAAAGTGGCGTTAGTCGGCCCATCTGGTGCAGGCAAAACAACCCTTGTAAAATTGCTTTTACGATTATATTTACCTACTTCTGGAAAAATATTAATCGACAAACAGAATATTACAGAAATAACACAGGAAAGTTTAAGGAAAAATATTGCGATGGTTCCTCAAGATCCTATTCTTTTCCATCGCACTTTAGTCGAAAATATCGCTTACGGCAAGCGCGATTCAAAAAAAGAAGAAATTAAAAATGCGGCAAAACTGGCTAATTGTAATGATTTTTTTGATGCTTATTCTGATAATTATGTTGGGGAGCGCGGAATTAAATTATCTGGAGGAGAACGTCAAAGAGTTGCTATTGCAAGAGCAATTTTAAAAAATGCGCCAATCTTAGTTTTAGACGAAGCCACGTCAAACCTTGATTCTCATTCCGAATTGCTGATACGCGACGCCCTTAGCAACCTTATGAAGGGTAGAACAACAATTGTTATAGCCCATAGACTTTCAACTATTCAAATGATGGACAGAATTATTGTCATTAACGACGGAGGAATTATAGAGCAGGGGAGCCACAATGATTTATTGGCGAAAGAAGACAGTTTATATAAAAAACTTTGGACATTGCAGGCAGGCGGTTTTTTGAGATATGAGGATAAAGAGAAGCCCACTACCACCGAAAGCTTCGAAAAAATAGAGGAAGATGAAGAAGAAAATTATAAAAATGAAGAAAAGGATGAAGTAAAATTAGTTAATTTTTAATATCCCTACTTATATATTCCTCTAATTCCTCCCATACCCTCAACTCCCCCACCAACTGGTTCCAACTAAATTGCAGGGAGTCCACAACTTATTATGCGGCAAAACCGCCTTTATCTCTGGGCGGTTTTTTGCTAGAGTAGAATAATATTAAATCGTAATTTTTATAATAATG
The DNA here is from genome assembly GCA_018895235.1 of Patescibacteria group bacterium. Taxonomy (GTDB): domain Bacteria; phylum Patescibacteriota; class Minisyncoccia; order Minisyncoccales; family Staskawiczbacteraceae; genus JAHIOM01. The sequence goes on from JAHIOM010000012.1 coordinate 2,291, forward strand.
AAACCCACTATTATTTTTACATCAACAACAAAGCATTTGATAAAAAACCTTAAGAGAAAAATGAGACATTTTGAATTTATCCTTCCCGATAAAAATAAAGAAGGGAAGGGGTTTTTTCCTGATAGAGAAGTTTATGTGAGAATATCGCAAATAAATAATTTGAAAAACAAAAGAGTGATTATTTTACACTCGGGCGCCCCTAACCCAAATGAGGGTTTAATTGAATTAGAACTGATTTTACAGATTCTGAAAGACCACAAAATAAAACCGGAGTTGTTTTTTACTTATTTTCCTTATGGCCAGCAGGATAGAGTATTTCAACGGGGAGAGACCAATGCCGCTGAAAGTTTGGTTAAAAAATTAATAGACTATTATAAGGTTAAAAAAATCTATATAATTGACCCTCATTTTGGAAAAATGGGGTGGATTAAAAAATACCCGATAATCAGCGTTTCAGCAACATCTTTTTTAATTGAAAAAGCCAAAAAAGATTTTGGTCAAAATATTTTATTTATATCACCCGATAAAGGCGGAAAAAGAAGGACTGGTATTATAGGATTGAAGAAAAAAAGAATAGATTCTTTTAGATTAGAATCTTTCTCGTCAAAAATAGTTGTTAAGGGAAAAATAATAGGAATTGTTGATGATATTCTTGAAACTGGCGGCACTATTTTAAAATCTTATAAAGTTATAAAAAAATCTGGAGGTAAGAAAATTATTCTTCTAATTACCCATGGATTGCTGGACTCTGGCATCAAAAGAGTAAAAAATAAATTTTCAAAAATTTATCTAACCAACACAATAAATAGGAAGGAAGCAAACGTTGATATAACTAATTTGATTAGTAATGTTATTTAGAGATTAAATATGCCCTCAAGTTATCCAAAAAATATATCTACAATAATATGCGAGATAAAACATTTAATGCCCAAAAAAGTTTTAGATATCGGGCCAGGGTTTGGCAAATACGGGCTATTATGCAGAGAATATCTAGAAATTTGGAATTTATTAGGATACAGAAAGAAAGAATGGAAAACAAGGATAGATGCTATCGAGGTTTTCTCAAAATATATTACTCCAGTTCATAAATATATCTACAACAATATTTATATCGGAGATGCACAAAAAATAATTCCTAAACTTAAAATAAAATATGATGTTAGCCTTCTAATCGATGTTTTAGAACATTTTACGAAAATAGAGGGTAAAAGATTATTAAATAATTTAAAAAAGAAAAGTAAAACTATTTTAGTGGCTATCCCTAGAAAACCCGGAAAACAAAAAAAGGTGTTTGGCAATAAATACGAAACGCATAAAGCACTGTGGTCAAGAAAAGAATTAGTTAAGGCCGGAGCAAAAAAGTTTTTAAATTCAGAAAATAGTTGGATATGTTTAATTTGTAATAAATAGAAAATAAATTAAATTAATATAAAAAAGGCGTTGGCTAGATAGTCAACGCCTTTTGTTTTGCCGGGATTCCTTAGGAAACCTGGGCAACATTTCGAGAATATTGATGTCCGATTTGGTGGCCGCCAGCACAGATGTCGTCACCGTCAGCGAAGTATCCTCCACAGATGGTGCATTTGCAACTGTCGAAAACCTCGCAGGTGACCATTTCGGTTGCGACCGGAGTTGCGGTAGTCATCTTTGGTTTTGCTTTCTTTGACGAAAGATAATAGGTCTTACCTTGTTCGTGGCCGTAGTTACAAATACCACATTCGTCAAAATAGCTCCCGCAGATACAACGGTTCCCGAAACCACTGTTCACAACTGCTTTCCCACCGGGAATTGGTTCTATACTTATTCTTATCATCTTACACCTCTTGGTTTTTGTAAAAGGAACAGACAATCTCACCACAAGTGAGAAACTGTGCCTTTGTTTTAAAATGAGCTTATTACTAAGTATAATACTTTTTTAAAATTATGTCAAGCGCACTGTGAGTAGCGAAACGATAAAAAAGTATAATTTATAAAATATGGGCGAGAGATTATCTTTCGCCTTTTATTTTGTTTGACCTGATTATTTTTTTATGCGATACTGAAATAATTAAAAAAATGAAAACTCTTAAAAGGATTCTTTCTTTTGCTTTCTTAGTTGTCGCTTTTCTGGCTGTTTTTTATAGTGGAATTTTTTACGGCAAGAATTTAGTAGTTTGCGAGGTTTGCGCTCCAACAGATGTTAATTTTTCTCTTTTTTGGACTGCTTATAACCAATTGAAAGAAAAGTTCGTTGATCCGTCAAAAATCACTAATCAAAGTATTCTCTACGGCGCGATTTCAGGAATGGCCCAGAGTTTAGGAGACCCTTATACTACCTTTTTTAATCCAACTGACGCCAAAAAGTTTGAACAGGAACTCTCTGGTTATTTTGACGGAATTGGAATAGAAATTGGGATAAAGAAAGAACAATTAACAGTGATAGCTCCTTTAGAGGGAACACCAGCCCAAAAAGCAGGATTAAGAGCTGGCGACAAAATAGTGAAAATCAATGATCAAGATGCTGTTGGTATAACCACAGATGAAGCAGTAACTTTAATTAGGGGACAAAAAGGAACTAAGATAATTCTTACAATTTATCGCTCCGGTTGGACAGAAACAAAAGATTTTACGATTACAAGAGATACAATAAAAATTCCTTCTCTTGAATGGACTTTAATTGGCGACGATATAGCACACTTAGAAATTTATCAATTCAGCCAAAGTTTGGTTTTTGACTTTAATACTGCGGCATTTGAAATACTTAACAGCAAGGCCCAAAAGATAATCTTGGACCTTAGGAATAATCCAGGAGGATATTTAGAGGTTGCTCAAGATATTGCCGGCTGGTTTTTAGAGAAAGATAAAGTGGTTGTTATCGAGGATTTTGGCAATGGTAAGGAGCCCCAAATATACAAAGCGTCTGGCAATGAAAAGTTTTCCCAATACCCAATGGTTATTTTGATAAATCAGGGGTCTGCTTCGGCGTCTGAAATTTTGGCTGGTGCCCTAAAAGATAACCGCGGAATTCAGTTAATCGGCGAGAAGTCCTTTGGGAAGGGATCCGTTCAAGAAGGAATTAATCTAAAAGACGACTCCTATCTTAAAATAACAATTGCAAAATGGTTAACACCAAATGGCCTTTCTATTTCTGATAAAGGACTTGACCCCGATATTAAAGTTGAACTAACCGATGAAGATTATGAACAAGATAAAGACCCCCAATTAGAAAAAGCCATTGAAATTTTAGAAAACATAAGGTAGAATATATAAGATAGAATAATTTCAGCAAAAATTTATGAAAGTAATTCTTATTCAAGACATTGCCGATCTGGGAAAGAAAAACGAAATTAAAGAAGTGAAAGATGGCTATGCCAGGAACTTTTTAATTCCCAAAGGATTAGTAAAACCAGCGACTAAAGAAAATTTTAAATGGTTAGAGGGTCAGAAAAAAATTGAGGAGGTAAAAGCTGAAGATGAATTGAAAAAAATTCAAGGGTTTGCCTCAAATATTGATGGCTTGGAGGTAGTTATTACTGTTAAGGTTGGCGAGGATGGTCAACTTTTTGAATCAATAAACAATCAAAAGATTGCAGAAAAGTTAAAAGAGCTCGGTTTTGATATAAAGAAAACCCAAGTTCTTCTGGAAAATCCAATTAAAGAATTGGGAGAGTTTCCCGTAAAAATAACACTAGAACATAATTTGGAAGCAGAGATAACCCTGATTGTGAATCAAGAAAAAGAAAATTAAGTTTTGGCCACCCCATTGTGGCTTTTGTTCTTATATTATGCCAAAATATATTTTTGTCGGAGGAGGGGTGATGTCGGGAATCGGTAAAGGAGTAGCCACCGCCTCAATCGGCAGAATTTTAAAAAGCAAAGGGTTTAAGGTAACCGCCATAAAAATTGACCCTTATATAAATGTTGATGCCGGAACAATGAATCCAGTTGAGCACGGAGAGGTCTTTGTGACCGATGACGGCGTTGAGTGTGACCAGGATGTCGGGAATTACGAAAGATTTTTAGACGAAGACATTTATACTGATAATTATCTTACTACTGGCCGAGTTTATCAGGCGGTTATTAATAGAGAAAGAAATTTGGGCTACAACGGACGATGCGTTGAGGTAGTGCCTGATATTCCTAATGAAGTTATTTCAATAATTAAAAAAGCAGGAAAAAAAGTTAAAGCCGAATTTATTTTAATAGAAATCGGCGGAACAGTTGGAGAATACCAGAATATGCTTTTTCTGGAAGCAGCTAGAATGCTGAAATTGCAACATCCAAAAGATGTTCTTTTTATTTTAGTAAGTTATTTGCCGATTCCAAAATTACTGGGAGAAATGAAAACTAAACCCACCCAGTATGCAGTAAGAACCCTAAACTCTGCGGGAATACAGCCGGACATAATCCTTGCCAGGTCTCTTATTGCCTTAGATGAACCAAGAAAGAAAAAAATATCTAACTTCTGCAATGTATCAATTAAAGATATAATCTCGGCACCTGATATAAAATCAATATACGAGATACCAATCAATTTTGAGAAAGAAAACCTAGGCAACCGAATTTTAAAAAGGTTTGGTTTAGAACCAAAAAAATCAGATCTTAAAGAGTGGAAAGGTCTTGTTAAAAATATAAAGAAACCGAGAAAGAAAGTTAAAATCGGCATTGTCGGTAAGTATTTTGAAACAGGGAAATTTACCCTTATGGATTCTTACATATCGGTTATTGAAGCAATTAAACACGCTGCTTATTCGCTCGGAGCCAAGCATGAAATTGTTTGGTTGTCTGCCGAAAAATATGAAAAAAAGCCCCGTTCAATTGTTGAATTGAAAAAATTTGACGGAATTATTGTCCCTGGCGGTTTTGGCAATAGGGGAGTAGAGGGGAAAATAAAAACAATTGAATTCTGCCGAAAACAAAAAATCCCATTTTTGGGATTATGCTTGGGAATGCAATTGGCGGTAGTAGAATTTGCCAGAAATGTCTGTGGTATCAAAAATGCTCATTCCCGGGAGTTCTCTAAAAAATGCGAACCAGTAATTGATGTTATGCCAGAACAGAAGGTTCTTTTATCAGAGAAAAAATACGGAGGGACAATGAGATTGGGTGCTTATAAATGTAAAATAAAACCCAGAACAAAAAGCTCCGGGGCATATAGGTCTTTAAACATCTCTGAGCGCCACAGACACCGCTATGAGTTAAATAATGATTATCGCGGGATATTGGAACAAAATGGACTAATTATGGCCGGGATAAATCCTCAAAAAGATTTAGTGGAGATTATTGAAATACCAAATCATCCTTTCTTTGTTGCCACTCAATTCCATCCAGAATTTAAATCGCGTCCTTTAAAACCGCACCCGCTGTTTAAAGAGTTTATTGAGGCGAGTTTGAATTAAAACTATTTTACGTTAACGACATTTACTGTTTTGAAAGAATTATCAAATCTTTTTTTAGTTTTTGCAACAAAACTAACAACGCCGGCTTTCTGAGCGTAAAGAGTATCGTCGCTTCCCTTTTTAACATTTTTGCCTGGAAGAAATTTCGTACCTCTTTGTCGGATAATAATCATGCCCGGCCTTACTTTTTCACCGGCATAAATTTTAACACCTAATCTCTGCGACATTGAATCTCTTCCTAATCTAGAGGCGCCTGTGCTTTTTGTTTTTGCCATAATATTGTTTTAAATATTTCTTAATATATACAATAATGTATATTTTAGCCAAAATTATTGAAGCTGTCAACCCCGTTTAGAAATTTTCTTAACCATTTTTAACCTTAAAAATATCTTAAATTTTATATAATATTTATATGTTAAAAGATTTTTTAGGTAATATTTCTAACGGGGTCAAGAAAAATCAAAAAGAAGTTTTTCTGGCAACCATTGTTTTTTTATTAATATTGTTATCTTTTGCTTTGGGGTATATAACAGCCAAATACCAAAATATAGAACCAATTCAATTTATTGATAAGTTATAGAGTAATAATATTACTATATAAATATGTCGCTCGGTCGGAAAATGAAAACAAGTTTTCCTTTTCCTTCCTCGTGCAAATTATCATGAAAGTAGCAATTATCGGCGCGGGAACTTGCGGTCTTTATTTGGGCCGGAAGTTAGCCCAAAAAGGAGAAGACGTGACTATTTTTGAAAAAAACAGCACCACTGGTAATAAAATTTGTTCTGGTTTATTTTCGGAAAGAATTTTAGATTTTATCCCGGAATCTCGGCAATTGATCGAAAACGAAATAAGCTCTGTTATTATCCACTTTCCAAAAAAAGAAACGAAAGTAAACTTTTCAAAGAAGTTTTTAGTAATAAACCACTCCAAATTAGATAATTTGCTTGCGGGGTTGGCTTACGCCGCTGGCGCAAAAATAATTTTAAATCAGAATATATCTAAATTACCTGAAGGGTTTGATAAAATAATCGGCTGCGACGGCGCTTATTCTTTTGTAAGAAAAGAACTGCATTTGCCAGATCCCTTATTGCGATTGGGAATTCAAGGGTTTGTTAGAGATAATTCTAATAATAATTTTGTTGAAGCTTGGCCGTGTAAAAATGGATTTTTATGGAAAATTTCGCGGCGAGGCCAAACCGAATATGGAATAATAGCGGATATAAATAGAGCATACAAAACCTTTAATAAATTTTTAGAAGAGAATAAAATTCATCTTAAAGACATCAAAGCCAAGGCCGTTCCCCAGGGATTAATTATTCCTCGAAATGAGAAAATTACTCTTTGCGGTGACGCAGCCGGGCTTACCAAACCCTGGTCGGGCGGCGGCGTAATCTGGGGTTTAACCGCCGCTGATATTCTTTTAAAATATTACCCTGATTTCAAAACCTACTCAAAAAAAGCAAGAAGGTTTTTTTCTTTGAAAGTTTTCACTTCAAAAATCTTCATTAAAGCTGTTTATTTTTCTGGTTTTCATCTGCCGTTTTTCTTGCCTAAAAATAACAAGGTGGAATCTGATTTTCTAAGATAAATTAATAAACAAACATACTCTGATACAATAATAAAAGCCGATTCCTCGGCTTTTATTATTGTGCGACATTATTCTATTTTTTAAGGATTTTCACCAATTCTTCTGCCATTAAAATCCATTTGGCTTGTTTTGGCTTCTCTTTATACTTTTTAATTGATTTTTGGGTTTCCATAAGCTGTTTAAAATCAGTTTTTTCCCAAGAAGATAAAGGTTTTCTTTTATTCTTATAAATAATTTCAACAGCCCCAGCCCATAATTCAAAATCTTTCTGTTTTATTCCAGATAACTGATGTCCCTTAAAATAGGGGATAATGGTCTTTTTTATTTCATCTATATTCTGCACCGAATACCGAGCCTGGTCTTTTCCAATATGAATTTTTCCGCATTTCAAAATATTTTTTACCGATTTCAGTAAATTTGCTTTTTGCGGGGACTCTGCTATTACAAATTGGGCTTTCCAGCGATAGTAAGTAGGGGAGTTGGGCCTGTTATATTTAATATCCTTTCTGAACTGCAGATCAAAACACCCTACTTGATTAACTAACTGGATAATATTAATAGATTGTTTTTTAACCATACGTTTTAGTAATATAAATTATTATTGTGCGACTATTTTATTATATCACGAAAACTATTGTCAACCTAAACCATATTTGTCGCATAATAAGAAATGCCCGGACAACTGGAGTAGGCGATAGAATATTGCACGACAATACTTCGAAGAACATATATTTTGCGACGTTGTATCAAAGTTGGTTGAAAAATAGCTTGAAAAGGAGTAAATTCAAATAATTAATAAAGTCAATGCATGATTTGTACCATAAATCCAAATTACCGAGTATACGCACTTATAATCGGAGAAATTATCCCCGTTGGTAAAATTTTTGATTGTGAAATTAAAAAAATAAATTTTGCAGAACAAAAAGCAAGAAATTTTTCGCCAATTCAAGGCGTTTTCTCTGAAGAGAGGGAATATAATTCTTATGCTACCTCATTATTATATGTAGATCCGTTGCGGATTAGATCCGAATATGTTGTCGTTTGCGACATTGAAGAGCGAGATGAAAAATCAGCCTTGGGCGGGGTCATAAGAAAAATCGACAGGATTTGCAGGCTTCTTACGTTAACCTACGCAGAAGATTTTAAAAATAAGTTTAATAGAAATAGAAGTTTTGAGCCATATTTATATCAAGCAAATAAAGTTTATTCCCTTAGCCCTTCGAGGGAGGAAGTAGAAATTGAATTTAAATTAGAAAGCGAACACACTTATTTACCAAACAGACCGGAAATTTTTAACTGGCGCTGCGAAGAGACAAAATCTTTCCTCAACGAAATATTCAATTTTCACGATGATGTCTTAGAGCGTGCTATAAAATACTTATACCGTTCATCCATCGGAAGCTTTATAAAGGACAGCCCTGAAAAAATTGCCCTTGATCATTTCAAATCGATAGAAATTATTATAAATTCATTGACTGGCCGAAAAGAAAAAACTTTTAATAAAAAATTAGAAAAGGCGGGAAATAAGATAGGATTAACTGAACCTGAAAAAAATAAGATAAAAAAATGCTGGGAAGACAGATCGAGCTATGGTGACGTTGCTCATCCATCTATTTATGATCAAGCAGAAAGATATCCAAACCAATTCCCCTTACCAAGCAATGTTAATTATCCTCATTGGTTTATTGATTCGGTTGGAGCTGACGTTTGTATTAAATATTTTTTGTATAAAAAAAATCTATTTAGTATAGACGTAGAAGAATTACTGCCAGACGAACAGGAATCGCTTGATGTTGTGAACCCTCAATGGGAAAGCAATCATCTATGGTTTCAAACGGCTGAAGGAGATGAAAATAAGCTAAAGAAAAATATAGTAGAACATTTTATGAAAAAATATAACCTAACAAGAGATAATATCAAGAGTATTGATATAGAGCCAAATAAAAAGGCGATCTTGAAAACGAAATATAAAATATAAATTATATCTCAGGTAAAGTTAAACATTTATTGTGCGACAAATTAAAAAAGTCGAGTTTATGCTCGGCTTTTTGATTAGATTGAAACTTTACTAAAAAGGGAGTAGATTGAAGTAACAAAATATGGAAAGCAAAACAGAATCAAAAATACTTTCCAGTGTAAAAGAAAAACCTTATTTCTCTAAGGATAATTTTGTTTTATATAATACGGATAGTGTAAAATTACTCCAAGAACTTCCAGATAATTCTGTAGATATGATTTTTGCAGACCCTCCTTATTTTCTTTCTAATGGGGGATTTACAGTTCATGCGGGCAGGATGGTAAGCGTTGATAAGGGGCAATGGGATGTAAGTAATGGACTGAAAAAAGATTTTTATTTTCATCTTGAATGGATTAAAGCTTGCCATAAAGTTTTAAAACCTAACGGGACGATTTGGATTAGCGGCACTTATCATTCTATTTATCAATGCGGGTTTGCTCTTTTAGTGAACAAATTCCATATTCTGAACGATATTTCATGGTTTAAACCCAACGCATCTCCTAATTTAAGTTGCAGATACTTTACTGCGAGTCATGAAAGTTTAATCTGGGCGAGAAAGGATAAAAAAGCAAAACACACATTTAATTATAACTTAATGAAAAATCGAAATTGGCCTGAAGATATTTTAAAAAAACCGAATCTTCAAATGCGTTCAGTGTGGGCAATAGGTACCCCTAAACCAGGTGAAAAAAAGTTTGGAAAACACCCAACTCAAAAACCGCTAGATTTGCTAAATAGAATTGTATTGGCGAGCACAAACGAAAACGATGTTATTCTAGATCCTTTTACCGGAAGCTCTACGACCGGCATTGCGGCTGTTTTAAATAAAAGAAAATTTATCGGAATTGATACAGAAAAAAAGTATCTCGATTTATCAATTAAACGATTTAAAGACATATGAAAATTGTTACCCGTGCAGTTGCAATAAATAATTTAAAAAAACATATCGGTCAAGACTTAAGAAAACTGGCCTTGGAATATGGAATTACAACGTACGAAACCGGAAAACAAAATAAAGGGTGGAAGGGTTTAATTTTGGAAAGATTAGCTGGATTACAAACAAATGTTTCAAAAGCACCCAATGGTTTATCCTATGAATTAAAGTCTGTAAGTTTTCGCGAAGTAAAAGGAAAATTAGTGCCAAAAGAAACAATGGCTATAACAATGATTAATCCCGAAGAATTAAAAAAACATTCTTTTTTTGAAAGTCATTGCTGGACGAAACTAAAATCTATCGTCTTTTGCGCTGTAATGTGGTATGGACAAAATTCTGAAAGTGGAGAATTATTAAAAGTCGCTAGCTTAGATTTCACGCAAGACGATGAGCTAATTAAGGAAATCGAAACGGATTACGAATTCATAAGAAATAAATTAATTACTCAGGGTTTCGAGGCATTAACTGGCGCAGACGGAAAATGGATCCAGGCTAGGACAAAAGGACCTGGTCATGGTTCGGTAAGTCGTGCGTTCTATGCTAGGACAATTTTAGTTAAAAAAATCTTCGAAGCAGCATCGTAAAAATTATGTTAAAAATTAATTGAGAAATAAAAATAAGAAATAAACCCATGGGACAAATAGATCAATTGAAGGGGGCGATAAGAAATCTTTATAAATCTGTTGTCGAATTAAATAATGCTTTTCCTGAAAGAAAATTTACTCCTGATGGAAGAATGGTTGGTGACATGGGAGAAGCCATCGCATCTTTAAAATTTCATGTTATTTTAGACGAAAAAAGTAAGAGGGACTGGGACGGTTGTCGAATAAATAAAAATCACAAAGAGCGCAAGGTTCAAGTGAAAACTACTCAAAAAAACGAGACATACTTAAAAAAACCTCCATGTGACGGAGATTTGTTAGTTTTTAAAATAAATAATGACGGAGGATACGAGTGTTGCTATGACGGATCCATAATGAAGGTTTGGAAATCACTAAAAGACAAAAACCCAGATATTAATGGTGCAAAGTTCATAAAATTGAGTAAACTGAAAAAACTTAATTAAAAAATAAAAATTGGTTGAGAATAAGCGACACTTATTGTGCGACAGATTGGATGAAATAAAAAACTGGCCGAGAGGATCAGTTTTTTTTGTCTGGATCACCGTGGAATTGGCGGTGGAGGTCGCGGAGGCGTTTATTAGTAACGTGAGTATAGATTTGAGTTGTGGCAATATTGCTGTGGCCCAGGAATTCCTGGATGCTGCGAAGATCAACTCCCTGGTTTAGCAAATCAGTGGCATAGGAGTGACGTAGGGTATGGGGAGTAGTGAAAACTGGTACGCCTGAAAGCAGGGCGTATTTTTTAACCATTCTTTCAATCGACCTTGGCGTAAGCCGGGCATCAGCATCTTCATTCTTGTCACGGAAGTTTATAAACAACGCTTTGGTATTAGCGTTTTTTATATTGTTTCTTATCTTCAGATAATTTTTGATGTAGTTTAAAGCCCGCTCGGAGAAATAAACTACGCGGGGCTTGTTGCCTTTGCCGATTATGCCTAGCTCCATATCCTTCTTATCTTTTAAACTGCTGAACTGCTCAAGATTCAAAGCTACCAGTTCGGCAATTCTTAAGCCAGTTGAGAAAAAGGTCTCCAAAATAGCCCTGTCCCGGGTAGATATGTCGCCCTTCGGCTCAACTGAGGCCAGAAGCTTGCCAATCTGCTCTAAAGTAAGGAATTTAACGGTTTTGGTGCCTTTATCGGCCTTAGGAAGGACTATCTTATCAGGGGGGATAGAAAGTATGTCTTTGGCCACAAAATAGCCTAAAAAGGCCCTTAAAGCTATTAGATAGTAGTTCTGGGTACCCTTAGACAGTAGTTTGCCTGTAGCTGGGCTTGGGGTCCTGGAAAGGTATAAACGGTAGTCCCAGATCTGCTCCGGGGTCAACTGGTGCGGGAGTAGGGAAGTGAGGCCTTTTTTTTTCAACCAACCGCTAAATTTATTTAGATAATGCAAATAATTTTCCTGCGTGTTATTTGCTAAACCTTTTTCAACTTCGCAGTAATCCAAAAAGTCAGGTATATGCTTTATTATGGGTTTGTTTGATTTTTCCATATTTGGAGAGGGGGTCTTAGACAATGGCTTAGCCGAAAAGGCTAAACATTCAAGGTTCTGCCCGCAGGCAGGTTCTTATATTATATATTGGGAA
>JAHIOM010000013.1 GCA_018895235.1 Patescibacteria group bacterium
CATTTATGTATATACCCGTATCTAGATCCCTGAATTTTATAATCACGCCCGGCTCAATAGTTAAAGTTGTACCTTCAAAAACCGTTATTATTTCATTAAAAAGATACGGGCTTAAGGACTTTGGCAAAATGATATCTTCAACAAAATCCAAAAAGATAGGAGTATAAATCTGATAATTGCTGTTCTGCTGGCCAGGTGTTCCGTAAATTAGGTTTCCGTCTCTATCAAAACCGTTTATTATTTGACCATTATTTATTCTCCAGTTTCTATAGCTGACAAAACCGAAAGCATAAGGGCTGATTCTTTCCATTGAATAATAATTTCCGTCTATAAGAAAAGCGGCCTCTGACCAACCAGGCCACCAAGGAAGATAAAAATTATCTACTTTTCTGCTTTTTTCGTTTTCCAAATAGAAATTACCGTAAGTATTAGGAACTTCTTCCGAAAAAATCTGGTTGGCTGTCAGATCGGTAATAACCTGATCATCAGTTCTTTCTAAAACCATATAACCCTTTGCCGAAATTGTGCCCTGAAGCACCAAAGTAAATCTTTCATAACCATCCCTACCGCCCCTTAATCTCCAACCGGTCAAATCAATGTCTCTGTCGCTTTTGTTATATAATTCTATCCATTGATCTCTAACATCTTCAGTGTTGGCATTGGTTCCATAAGGCGCAACCTCGTTAATAACAACTGAATTGCGCAAATCAACTTCAATTTGCGCCCAATCGCTGATATTTCCCTCTAAATCCTTCGCCTTAACCCTAAAATAATAAATATGGTCGTTAAATAAGTCGTTGAGCGCTCGGAGGGTTGCTTCGGTTTCAGTGGTCTGAGAAAACCAATCCTGCCAATCATTATCGTTTATCTTGTATTGAACCTGGTAAAACTCTACTGCGCCAGGACTCTGCCATTTTATTTTTAAATAATAGTACATTGTGCCTGGACTGCTACCGCCTTCGCATACAGGATAATCAGTAGCATCCCAAATAATAATATTGGCTTTTGGAGTAGGGACAGAAGAAATTATAAAATCGCTGCTATTGTCGTTTGTGTCTAACCCCAGTGATTTTCTTGTAATGCTTTTAGATTCCGGTGGGACAAGAGCCGGATTTCCCTCTTTCACCAAGGCGTCACCCCAACCTACAGCATCAATTCTGCTTTGTTCTGCCTCTTCCGGGGTTACTGTTTTAGGATCCCATGGAAAAATTGCCACAGCACCGTCAGAATTACTCAATTGAGCACTAGAATAAAGTTGCCAATCAGCGTTGGGACTACCGCCAGATGTCGGATATCCTTTTAATCCAACAAGATAATAGCCTTTTGCCGGAATAATTGTTGTTTCAGCTTCGGAAAAACTTTTATTGCGATAAGGATTATTCCAGTTATATTTTTGATTCCCTTCTTCATCTAAAGTGGCGGGGAAATAAGAAAGGTAACAATTAAAAAGATCTAAATCGTAATCGCCATAGTTATAAAGCTCAACAAATTCATTATCATTAACTTGGACTTCGTTTATTAGTACTGTTTTCGGCAAACTGATTTTAGTTGTTGCTGGAGTTTCCGGCAGCCAATCGCTCTCGTTGTTATTTACATCCTTTGCTTTTACTTGAAAATAATAGTTTGTCTCGTCCTGTCCTGTAAAATCCCGGGCTCCGCTGTGTGTTGCCGGCGCATCATTAATATTTTGAACAACATCTTCCTGCCACTCCCCTTCCTCTTCTTGCCAGCGGAATTGGAAAACCGCTAATCCCGATGGGCTGACATTCTCAATTGATAAATCAGTAATTGTGAAATTAATCGCAAAATCTAAAGATTGCTGGACAGGTAAAAGATCAAAAACCACTGTCGGTGCTACTGTATCGGTTGGTAGTTCTGGTTCTGGCTCTGGTTCTGGCTCGGGCTCGGGAGGTGGTGCTACTAACGAAATATTTTGCGCTTTCGGAGTAGGATTTTGTTCTTCAAAATCTGCAAAATTATTGTCTGTATCTTGGTACGTCTGGTTTATTTCATTCCATTTACAGCCAATATTTTTGCCTCTATCAGGATTTACAGCTGGCGCTGTTTCGTAGTCTTGCGCCGAACCCCAACCCACTTTATCTATAGTTTCGTTTCTGGGACTCAACAAAATTAAAGAGCTCCCGCCGCTGGAACTAAAATCGCCTAGAGAATGAGTAGTAGACAGGTCAGCCAAACCTTCAAACGTTGAATCCTTGCGAGCAACCAGAAAATATCCTTTTGCTGTTATTTTCTTATCTTTGAACTGCCCTTGCGGAGCATAAGATCCATAACCAGAACCGGTATTTGTTCTCCTCTTTATTTCCCACTTGGTTAAATCAACATCTTCGTTGTTTGGGTTGTATAATTCTACGAACTCTTCTTTTTCTTCAATTGAAGTAGGACCTGAGATTTGAACTTCAGTAATCAAAAGCTTTGGATAAGTTATCGGTGTCACGCTTCCACCCCCTCCACTACCTCCGGTAGCAGGAACAACGGGGTTAGAAGTTAACTGGACCGGAATTTGATCCTGCGTTGGATTTAATAATGGGGGAATATTTAAATCCGGCAGTCCCAAGGTTGGCGGTTCCAAGGTGGGCGGGTCAATCGGCGGCAATGACGGCGGTTCTAATACGGGTAATCCTATTGTGGGTAGTCCTATTGTGGGTAGTCCTATCTTGGGCGGTTCAATCGATGGCAACTCAAATTGCGGCAACGCAAATGGGTCAACCTCTTTATTGTTTAATAAATCAAGCAGTTCTTGAAGGTCATCTGCTCTTTCCTGCGCCTCTTCCGGAGTAAATCCTAAATCCGTGAGAAGAGACGACGATTGGCTTTTAACCTCACCATCATTTTGACTATCATATCCCCACGAAGAAAACGGGTTTAAATATTCCAGCGACGCATATTTAGAAAACCTTGCAATCTCGCCCCATATTGAAATAGTTTTAACTTTTTCTAGAAAACCGATCTTTTGAGGCCTTTGCGCAATTGCTATTTCATTATTTTTTGCTTTTTCTATTTGCTCGTGAAAATATTTCACCACTTCAACGCCAGCCAAAATCGCCACCGGCGAAAGCCGGTCCCAGTAGGATTGGTGAATTTCGGATAAATTAAGGGTTTTATCATATAAAATATTCGTTTTTTCTTCTATTTTTGCTTTTGCTAATAAAATATTATCTTTACCATATATAAATATGTATTTATCCTTATAAATATAGGCGGATGGGATCGGCAATTTATAATCACTATCTAAAATAGAATCCTCGCTAAAAAAATTATTATTTGAATAATTTGCTAAATAAATTAAGCAATTATCCAAAGAACTGCAAATTGGCTGGTAATTGTTTTCTAAAATATTTATCGTATCCTGATCTATATATCCATCTTCTTCTGCCCATTTTTCGTATGGTTCTCCCTTATCAAGAGTATTCCCAAATATCTGGAAGAAATCCAATGAGTTTAAATCAAGATGAGTGTCTTGGCGCGTATGTGCAGGAACCGCCATATCTTCAATCAAATGCAAAATATAACCCAAAGAATAATACGCCTCTTCTTTTTTGTCTTCCAAATAATATAAAACCGCACTATAAAAAGTGCGGTTTCCTTGATAAAGAGAATACTGGCTGTTTTGCAATCCCTGGTTATTAGCCCAATTTACAGCTGATATTGGTTCTTTGCCAAAGGCAGTTATTGCCGCTGTCATTACTTCTGTAGACGAAATACTGCCGAATCTTTCCCCTGACCACCCTAATCCGGTTGTCGGGTCGTAAAAATGGTTTATCCACCTTGGCGGAGTGTCTTCGTCGGTACTCCCTTGCATTAATAAATCTATTTCCTTTTGAGTCAAATCCGGGTCGTAAATATGATTGTATATTTCTGTTATTTTTTGGGTAAGTAATGGATGAGTTATTTTGCTGTCATATGCTTCTATATTTGAGGTAAATAAAAACACGCCTGTTAAAAATATAACAAGTATCGTCAAAGCAAATAATATTTTCGCTCTACTCATAAGTTTTCTATTTTCCAAATATCGTTAATGTTTTTGGTAAAAACTGGAGCATAATCAACATATTCTCCAATCGGTAAAACTGTTTCAATATAACCGCCTGCACCGTCTGGTAAATTTACTCTTTCCTCTTTAAAACGATGATAAGTGTGCTCTACCATTGCTCTATCTTCCCAGTTATTATAGTCGTCTTTTATAATTTTAAATTCTTCCCATTTGGGCCAGTCCTCGGCATATTCTTTTAACTTTCCTTCTTGTTTCAAATTATCAAACTGCTCCCAATACCTCGCTCGCCTATCCGGATCTAAAATAAAGTATTTTACTGCTAAATCCACATCCTCGTTTTTCAAAGCGCTAACAAACATATTAAAAGTTTCTTCCGGCGTCTTGCCCCCGTAAGTGTCGTTTTTAAACATATCTATAATTGACTGGTTAAACTTCTCCATCGCCCGATAGTCCTTCCATAGTTCCAAGCGGTATTTTGTTTGATACCCGGCTTCACAACCCAAATAAAAGACAACCAAAGAAATTGCCAAAATTATAGGAATTTTTAAAATTGTTGATTTGAAAATCATTTTAATTCAAGCCTATATGATTAACTTTCCGAGAACAGTTCTCGGACTAGTTCTAAAGTGGGTTCAAAATTTGCCAAATATTTCTATCATCTTTTTGTCCCAAAATCCCATTTTTAATATCAAAAGCCATTGTCACGTAGCCGACAATGAAACCAAAAAGAAATACCGCCAAAAATATAAAAATCCAGTATTTTTTGAGCATATTCCTATATTTTGATTAAAGAGTATCTAAAAATCTTTGTCAAACCAAATCTTTTTTTAAATCAATGTTTTTCCTAAAAATTCAACTACTTCGGAGTTCCTAACCAGAATAGTACGGTTTGTGGTAAATGTTAAACCTTTATTGGGATTATTTTCAAAACCAAGATAAATCCTTTCAATTTTTCTTTTTCTTAATTCCCCGATGACAGGTTGTAAATCGGAGTCAGAACTACCAATAATTGCTGTTTTAAGTTCTTTGTCGCAAGCTAAAGTAACCATATCTACTGCGATTTTTACATCTACGCCTTTTTCTTTAAAGGTTAATGTTTCATGTCCTTTTGTACATTTCTCTATATGACCTCTCACCCGGCCAGCAAGAATAACTTCAAAACCTTGTTCTTCTAAATGAGTTTTGAGTTTTCTCTGTTTCTCTATAAGTTCCTCTGACTTTTTGATAGTTTCGGGGTGTTTTATTAATCTTCCGAAATAGAATATTTTTCTATCTATATTGATTTCCGCCAATACTTTATCAATAAGTCTCTTAAAATTATAAACAGAAAAATCTATATCTTTTCCCCTGTTTGGGTTAAGGATTGAGTTGATTTTATCTATAAAATTACGGCCGTCTATAAAAAGTATTGTTTTCACAAAAATAAAACCCCAGCGGACCTTACGGCTGGCTGGGGCGTTGATATTTTAATATTATACCGTCATAAAAATCTGTCAAGTTTTCTTTGTGGAAAGAATGACCTAAAAATATAAAAATCCAGTATTTTTTGAGCATATTATTATTATACTAAAATTTTTATATCAATACTATCGTTAAAATAAAAAAGCGGGGTGATAAATCACTCCGCTTGTATCGAGTTTAAGCGCTTGCTACCAGTTCTTCTGTGGTCTGGCGTTTCCTGATTTCGCAAACGCTGCCGCGCTTCGTTACCATAATTTCCGGAGGACGCGGACGCAAGTTGTAGTTTGAGGACATACAATAACCGTAAGCCCCCGCATTTTCAATAATCAGCAAATCCCCTTCTCTGGGTTCTGCGATTTTTCGTTCTTCTGGGGTAAATTTGTCTCCGCTTTCACAAAGATTACCTACAATACGGACTTTTCGCTTTGGTCCATTGGGATTGGAAATATTTACAATATGATGGTAAGAACCATACCTTGCCGGCCTATCTAAGTGGTTAAACCCGCTGTTCACTCCGACAAAAATCTTGCCGTCGGGATTGTGTTTTACGGTGGTTACCTTAACCAGCAGGTATCCAGCTTGAGCGGTCAAATAACGACCGGGCTCAATAACCATTTTCAGTTTTCTGTCGTACTTGTCGCAGAAGTTCGTAAATATCAAAGACATTGCCGCCCCAAGAGATTGTATATCTAGGGGTTTTTCTTCCGGACTATAAGGAACACCGAATCCTCCGCCAAAATCAACAAAAGACAAATCCCAGAAGATTGGCGCAATTTCAAACAACACATCCATCGCATAAAGGAACTTATCGGGATCTAAAATCTGAGAACCAATATGCTGGTGTACGCCGACAATATGCACATTATATTTATCGGCAATATTCTGGGCAAGCTGGGCTTGCGAATACCAAATTCCAAACTTGGAATCAGGCCCGCCCGTAATACAGTGGTCATGGTGGCCTGCGCCGACATTCGGGTTTATTCTAATACAAATGCGACCATTAGAATGTTTTCTACAAAATTTCTCCAAATGTGAAAGAGCGTCAATGTTCACCATAACTCCTTTTTTATAGACAGTATCAATCTCTTCATTACTGACATTATTGCCAGTGAAAATTATATTTTGGTTGGAAACTCCAGCCCTTAAAGCCAGATCTACTTCACCCGGAGAAACAGCATCAACTCCCAAAATAACCCCTTTGGGCAACCGCTGGTTAACTAAAGTCCGCACAAGGCGGAAGTTGGAATTTGCCTTTATAGCGTAAAGGATTGTTAATGGTCTCCATAAAATTGCATTCGCTAAAGTTAACAGTTGTGTTTTCAATAATTCTTGCTCATATACATAAGCAGGCGTTTTGAACTTCTTTGCAATTAATTGGAAAATTTCCGTATTTATCATTTTCACTCCTTTCGTATTTTCAAGGAACTGTTTTAAACTGACTTTAAACTACCTTTTTTTATATTTTTGTCAATAAAAAACGGCTTTTGCCGTTTTTATTGTCCAAATAGTCCCGATAACAATTACTTTATTTCTTTTCTTTTTGATATTCAAGGTAGGAATAAACAAAATTACTGCCCACAATCCTGCGGGCAATCTTCTGGAGTTTCAGGGCAAGGACAATTCATATCATCGCTGCAGACACTATTCAAACAAATTCCATCACCGCATAAATCACGGCAGATAATAAGACCACCTTGATTAGTGTTTGGTTTCTCTTCTTCGCCAACCGGATTATTATTCTCCGGACCACTCACCTCCAGCTGTTCCTGCCCTGTTTCCCCCTCTATTCCATTATTAGACGGCTGTTCTTGAGAAGAAACGCTATACCACGAATAAGCGCCGTAAACAGCCAGCGCCACTACTACAATTCCGATTATAATATAGATATTTTTTCTATTTAGCATATTAAATATATTTTAATAATTGTTTTATACCTCCGCTACCGGTAAACTCCTTGGCGATGGCCAATTTTAATAACCAAAATTGCCAATTCTTTTTTATAAATCTGATAGATAATCCGATGCGGCCAAATTCTATATGAATAACAACCGCAATATTCTCTTTTTAATTTTTTGCCGATAAAAGGATCTTTAACTATCAAAGAGAAAGCGGCAAGAATTCTATAATAATCTTCTTTTGATAGTTTGTTTAGTTCTTTTTGCGCGCTTGGTTTTACCCTTAGTTGAAATTCCATATTTCTTTAATGATTTATCAGCTATTACAAAACCTTCTTTGGATAATAAATCTTCAAGTGTAACCCAACTTCTGTGCTCGCCGCTTCTAACTGCGCGCTCTGTTTCTTTAATATCTTTTTTTAAATCAGGAAATTCTTTAATTACTTCCATGGTTTCTTGCCAAGAATCAAAATCATTAGCAGACATAATAACTGCTTTCGGCCGGCCATTTTCAGTTAAGGTATAGTAGTTTCCCGGTTTTTGGCTTTCTTCGGCTATTTTAAATATTTTCTTTCTTGCCTCAGAGATAGGTATGGTTGTTTTAGTATTCATATTATTTTAAGATTGATTTTACGCTATATGTACATTATAATGTACATCATATACCTCTGTCAAGGGTTGACAAATATTTAACAAAAAGCCCCTATAGGGGAGCTTAAATAATTGTTTTAGACAATGGCTTGCCGCAGGCAAACATTCAAGGTTCTGCCCGCAGGCATGGTTCTTACTTTTCTTTTTTCTCTTTTTCTATTTGCATTTCCACCCTACCCCTGCCGGCAATCAACTTCTTTACCCTATCCCATTTTGAAACAACAAGCATCAAAACAAGCGTCAGAAAGGCAAACATATACTGCTGATATAAAAAGAAAGCAACCGCAGCAGCCAACAGCAATATCATAAGAATTATTTTTCCTATAAAATTAAATATTTTCATATGAATTAAAATTAAATTTTATTAATTAACTGATTATACCAAAAAATCGCCATTTGGGCGATTTGTTATTTTATAACCTCAATGATTTTTAATTTTGAACTAGAACCTGAAATTATATTTATATTTGCCCGGTTGACGCCGAAATATTCAGCCAGCGCCAATATCACGGCCGCGTTCGCTTTCCCCTTTTCCGGAGATTGTTTCACAAATACTTTGAAATTAATATCATTAATCTTTTGCACTTTTTCCTCTTTTGCTTTTGGTTTAACCTTAACAAAAATCTTCATAATTTTGTTTCTAAAACCCTGCAAATTCTTTTATTTTTTGGATTGGTATTGTTGAAACCTGACCCAAATAATTAATAAGGCTTAAACCTATAAGATTGCCTTCTATATTAAATAAAGGACTGCCCGTCAAAGATAGAGATTCTATAATATTGGTCCTTACAATTTCTTCGTTGAATCTTTTAATTATTCCCTCATTCACTGTTTGCAAAAAAGAGGAAGGAGTAATACCCATTAAAAAAACTTTTCCACCGATGCGCACTTGCTCTGTTGAACAGAACCCGCAGGTTTTAAGGTTTGTTTTTTCTATTTTTAATAAAGCCAGGTTATTTTCTGAATCTCTTTTCAAAACCTGGGCTTTTATTTTTTCTCCATCTAAAATAACGCTGGAAGTTCCGCCTGTCGGGACTAATTCTGCTAAGGTAATTATTAAGCCATCAGAAGTTGCAATTAAGCCAGAACCAACAAAAACTTCTTGGTCTTTAATTGTTTGAATGCCAATAACTGATTTTTCTACCTTATCAATTGCTTTTTCTAAGGCGGTTTCTTGGGTAACAATAATTTCTTCTCTGGTGTTGATTATCACATTTCCTTCTTTGAAGTTTTTAACGAATTCAAACTGGGAAAAATAAGGGTGGGTTAAGAAATAAGGAAAGATAAGAATCTGAAAAATAAGGCCGGAAATTAATCCGCCCAAAAATACAGAGAAAACCAGGACAATGAGTTTTTTATTATTAAAAACCATTATTTTTTAGAACCGACCTTAATTAGATGAGATTTTCTTGGTTTCATTAATAGGGCCGGCATCTCAAAAACAATCTTGCTGTCTTTGGCATCAATAATGATATTGTCGCCTTCTTTAATTTCATTGGTCACCAGCTTCAAAGATAAAGGATCCAAAATTGTCCTTTGGATAACTCTTTTCAAGGGACGAGCGCCTAAGTTCGGGTCAAAACCCTTATTTGCCAAAAGTTCTTTTGCTTTTTCAGAAATTCTAAAAGTAATGTTTTTTAATTTAAGCCTTTTTTCTACTTTTGCAAGTTCCAATTCGACGATCTTCTTTATTTCCGGCCTTCTTAAATAATTGAAGATTATAATCTCGTCTATTCTGTTCAAAAACTCAGGCCTGAACTGGTCTTTTAATGCTTCTGTTATTTTATCTTTCATTGATTCTCGCTGGGCCTGGTCTTCTTTGGTGGAAAAGCCAATTGCTGACATTTTATTAATGTAATCAGAGCCGACATTAGATGTCATTATAATGATTGAGTTTTTAAAAGAAGCCACTCTGCCCTTAGAATCGGTCAGCCGGCCGTCCTCAAAAATCTGAAGCAAGATATTAAATACTTCAGGGTGGGCTTTTTCTATCTCGTCCAGTAAAATCACGGCATAAGGCCTTCTCCTTATTTTTTCTGTTAACTGGCCGCCCTCTTCATAACCGACATAACCAGGAGGAGAACCGATAATCTTGGCTACGGTGTGTTTTTCCATATATTCTGACATATCCAAGCGGATCAGGGATTTTTCATCATTGAAAAGAAATTCGGCTAGAGCCCTAGCAGTTTCTGTTTTGCCAACGCCGGTTGGACCCAAGAACAAGAAAGAACCCATTGGCCGGTTTTCCTCGGCAATGCCTGCCCTTGCCCTTCTAATAGCCCTGGAAATAGCTTCAATACCCTCTTCCTGGCCAATAACTCTCTTTTTCATAATGTCTTCCATATTTTCCAGTTTTTGGGCTTCTTCAGTCATTAACTTAGTTACTGGAATTCCTGTCCAACGAGAAACAACATCAGCAACATCTTCTTCGGTTACTTCTTCTTTAATATAGTGGTGCTTGCTTTGAAGTTTTATTAATTTCTTCTCAGCTTCTTTTGACTCTTTTAATAATTGGGGGATTTTACCGTATTTTATTTCAGCTACCTTTTCTAGATTGGCATCTCTTTGGGCGATTTCCGTCTGATATGATAATTCGTCAATTTTCTTCCTGATTTCTTTTATCTTGTCCACTAATTCTTTTTCTGCCTGCCATTTTGCTCTTATACCTTTTGATTTTTCCCGTAAATCAGCCAAAGAGCGCTCAATTACTTTTAACCGCCTTGCTGACCCGGTTTCTTTTTTTAAGGCCTGTTTTTCAATTTCAAGTTTGGTAATTTCTTTATCATATTTTTCAAGGTCAACCGGAGAAGATTCAATTTCCAAACGTAAAGAAGAACCAGCTTCGTCCATCAAATCAACTGCTTTGTCCGGCAAAAACCTGTCTGAAATATAGCGGTTGCTTAACTCCACTGCTGCACAAATCGCAGAATCCTTAATTCTTACTCCGTGATGAACCTCGTATTTTTCCTTAATACCGCGCAGAATAGCAACTGTATCTTCGGGAGTCGGCTCCTGAACATAAATTGGCTGAAACCTTCTTTCCAAAGCAGGATCTCTTTCAATATATTTTTGATATTCTTTTAAGGTAGTGGCACCGATAGCTCGCAGCTCGCCTCTTGCTAAAGCAGGTTTTAGTAAATTGGAAGCATCAATTGCGCCTTCAGCTGCACCGGCTCCAACTAGCGTATGAAGTTCGTCAATAGATAAAATGTATTTACCGTCAGCTCGATTGATTTCTTTTAAGAGGGCTTTTACCCTTATTTCAAACTCGCCCCTGTATTTAGTTCCGGCAACTAAAGAACCCAAATCCAAAGCAATTATTTCTTTGTTTTTTAAAAACTCGGGCACATCACCCTTGCTGATTTTTTGGGCAAAACCCTCAACAATAGCTGTTTTACCAACTCCGGCTTCGCCTATTAAAACCGGGTTATTTTTTGTCCTTCTGGAAATAATTTGCATTAAACGCCGAATTTCGTTTTCTCTGCCGATAATCGGATCTATTTTTCCGGAAGCAGCTAAGTTGGTCAGATTTCTGGTGTACTTTTCAACAACCTGATATTTTGATTCTGGTTCGGGATCAGTAATTCTTACTCCGCCCCTGATTTGGGATAAGATTTTTAAAATCGCATCATATTCAAGCTTGCTTGTTTTTAGGGTAGCTGCATCTCCTGCGCCTGGCTGTAAAAAAGTTACTTTATCTAAAACATCTTTAGCATTGGTTGGAGTATCAAGCAGGCCTAAAAATAAATGCTCCACTGAAACAAACTCATCACTCATTTTAAGAGCTTCTTGCCTGGCTCTTTCTAGAACCTTTGCCATATCCTGGGTTAAATAGAACTGGCCAACTCCTGAAGGAGTAACAATTGTCGGAATTTTGTTAACCTGCGTTTCAACTTTCTTTTTAAGATTTTCCGGGTCAACGCCCAGTTTTTGAAGTATAGTCAAAATAACACTTTCTTCTTGCGATAGTAAAGATAAAAGCAAATGCAGGGCATCAACCTGTTGCTGACCCCTTTCTTGGGCAAACGACTGAGCGGAAAGTATGGATTCCTGGGCTTTATTGGTAAAATTAGCTCCGTTCACACTTCGACTCGTCCTTCGTTTCACTCAGTCCTCGCTCAGTGCAAGTATATTTTTAAAATAATTTTTAATACTTGAACTTAAAGTCGAAGTGTCCTGAGCTTGTCGAAGGATAATTTCTTATTCTTATTTTTAGCACAAATTCCCAAAAAAATCAAACAAAATAAAAAAGTCCCTTTTCAAAAGGGACCCTTAAATTCTAATGTTACCTGCGTAACCTCTTCAGAAAATGCCATCTGGAACAAATTGGCAACTAAACTGCGGAAATCCTTATCCTTTAATGCTTTTTTATCGACTTTAATTAATATGTTGCGACCCTTAATTAATTTTCTGAATTCTTTGCCAGAAATCTTCTTCGGTTTTTTTCTTTTCTGGGGCATTGTTCTGTCTTTCATTTAGGTTTTTTATGGAAGGAAAATATCTTTTGAGTTGAGTCAACAAACCACATTTCTATCCATTGATTGACCCTTTTTCTTTCTTCTGAGGACAAAGTCTTAACAAAATCTTTTTGTTTTGCTAGTTTTTTTGCAATCTCGTCAGTCGAAATTTTGCTTAATTCTCCAAAGGTTTTTCTGGCAGACCCGACTAAATCTCCGTGAGCGCCTAAAAGTAAATCTTTTCTGAGCCAATTAGCCGAACTGTTAACGGCGCGGGCATAAACAGAGAATAAAGAGTTTGAAGCCGGGACCGCCCACTCCATCATTTTCTTCATATCGGGCTTTTTCCGGTCGCATTGCTTTGAGTACCGGGAAATCAAAACATCAATGACAATTGTTAAAAGTTCGGGCATGCTTAAGGTGATTCCCATCATAAAATCATGCTCGTCTTCTGTTTGGCACTGGATAAAACTAATCTCTTGTTCTTTTAGAAAAGACAAAACTCTTTGAGCTTTCTTATTTCTCTTTGTCGTATTGCCGTTGATAATAACCCATTTTTGGCCATTTAACGGAATATGGGGACCGTGCAATGGATGTAAGGACAGATGAACAGCGCCTGTGGTTTTGATTATCCTGGACAAACGCCGTTTTATAGAACAAACATCAATAACTAACTGGTCGGGGCTTAAACGCACGTCTTTGATAATGCCGGGAATGGCATCACGCGGAACAGCCAACCAAATAACATCTGATGTCCAAATCTTTCCCCAGGTTCTGGGAGAATTGTTTCTGTCTACCAAATTAACCGGGCCCAGTTGTTTCAAAAGCGGGAAAAGAAGATTCTTCGCTATATCTCCTTTTGCTCCAACAATTGCGTTAATCATATCCGTCTCCTTCCTAGGTTAGTAAAGATCTATTTTCTTTCTATCATTAAATCATATTAAGTCAACTCTTTTTAAATGAAAAGCGGCCTACCTTATGGCTAGACCGCTATATTAGATTAGATGCTTCTACCGATAGCAGAAGCAATGGCTTTTAACTCTTCCATCAAACGGCTGAAATCAGAAAAAGTAAGCGACTGGGCGCCGTCAGAAAGCGCCTTTTTGGGATCAGGGTGAATCTCGACTATCAAACCGTCAGCGCCAGCAGCAACACCTGCTTTTGCTAAAACAGGGACATAGCCAAAGTATCCAGCAGCATGACTGGGATCAATGATAATCGGCAAGTGGCTGAAACGCTTTACTACCGGCACCACACCAACATCTAAAGTGAAACGGGTGCAGTTGCTGAAAGTGCGTATTCCTCTTTCGCAAAGAATAACCGATGAATTGTCTTCCCTTAAAATCCAATCCGCTGCCATTAACCATTCTTCCAGTGTCGCTGCAAAGCCGCGCTTCAAGAGAACTGGCTTGTGCGATTTTCCCACCGCCGTAAGCAAAGGGTAATTCTGCATATTTCTGGTGCCAACCTGAATAATATCGGCGTAATCGGCGACCACAGCGACATCTTCAATAGACATAGCTTCAGTGATTATCAGCAAACCAGTTCTTTCTTTGGCTTTTGCCAAAATCTTCAGACCATCTTCTTTCAAGCCCTGAAAACCAAAGGGCGAAGTTCTGGGCTTAAATGCCCCGCCCCTCAGTATTTTAGCTCCTTTCTGTTTGGCTATTTCCGCACAGGCCAAGATCTGCTCTTCACTTTCTACTGAGCAGGGACCAGCCATTATAACAACGTTTTTACCACCAATTTCGACATCACCAATCTTTAAAATAGTGTCTTTTTGCTGGAAATCTCTGGAGGCGAGTTTAAAAGCTTTTTCGATTCTGAAAACCTTTTCCACGCCAGGCAGCACTTCAAAAACTTGCGTGTCGCAACTTCCGGTTTCCTTGCCCAAAACAGCAATAACAGTCAGCTCTTCGCCAGAGTTCAGTTGATAATCAAACCCCAATTCTTTGATTCTCTGCTTCACGCTTTCAATTTGACTGTTAGTGACACCCTTCTGCATTTCAATTATCATGATCTTCTCCTTTCTGAATAACAAGTTTTAAAAGAACGTTTTCCCGGGCTTTAACAAAAAAGCCCTTTTAGGGAAAGGGCTGGCTTAGAATAATTAATGATTAATTTTTAATTTCTAAACTCTAAATCAGCCCCTTCTTTAAAAAAGGCATAAAACCAAAAAAAGGTTTTGCTGATTTGGTTATCCATAATGTCTTATTTTTAGCACCAGCAACAATTAATGTCAACCCTTGACAACGATTTTTTTTCTATTAAGGTAATTATAGGACATTGACAAACAGAACTGGGACTTACGGTTTACTTTCTTAAAACAGTGCGCTATAAAGGAGAATATATGAACGCGCTAGAAGTTTTAAAAACAAGAGGATTTATTCAGCAGTGCTCAGACGAAAACGGTCTGAAAGATTTGTTTTCTAATTCGGCGGTTACTTATTACGTCGGTTTTGACCCAACAGCAGAAAGTTTCCATGTAGGAAGTCTTATCCCTATTATGGCAATGGCCCATCTCCAGAGGCTTGGCCACAAACCGATTGCGATTATCGGCGGCGGCACCGGATTAATCGGAGATCCAAGCGGCAAAAGCGAAATGCGCAAATTGCTGTCGCGGGAAGACATTGCTAATAATATGGCGAAGCTTTCCCAACAGTTTAACCGCTATCTTTTGCTTGATGGCGAAAAGGGATTATTGATTGACAATGCCGATTGGATTGTTGGGCTCAACTACATTGAGTTCCTACGAGACATCGGTAGATATTTTAAAGTGAATGAAATGATTAAGAACGAGGGCTACCGACTCCGTCTTGAAAGAGAGGAAGGGCTTTCGTTTATTGAATTCAATTACCAACTCCTTCAGGCCTATGATTTTCTCGTTTTGTTTGACCGTTACGGCTGCATGCTTCAGATGGGCGGCGACGACCAGTGGGGAAACATCCTGGCTGGCGTTGACCTTGTCAAGAAGATGAGAAAGCAAGTAGTTTTTGCCCTCACCTTCCCGCTTATCACTACTGCCCGCGGACAAAAAATGGGAAAAACCGAAGCCGGAGCCATTTGGCTTGACGCGACAAAAACCTCACCATACGATCTCTATCAATACTGGATTAACTGCGATGACCGCGACGTTATCCGCTTCCTAAAGATGTTTACTTTTCTGCCAATGGAAGAGATTGAAAAAATGGCAGAACTTCAGGGCGCTGAACTCCGCAAAGCAAAAGAGATTCTTGCTTTTGAAGCAACTCGACTTTGCCACGGAGAAAATGAAGCGGTGAAAGCCCAACAAACTGCCCGAGCTGCTTTTTCTAAGGAAAAAGAGGACAGCACGGGACTTCCGACTACGACTGTTAGTAAGAGCAGAATTGCTGCAGGCATTCTTGCAGTTGATCTGCTTGTTGAAATAGGCCTTGTCCCGTCAAAAAGCGCGGCACGCCGCTTGATTGAACAGGGCGGCGCCTATGTTAATGATGAAAAAATCACTGCTATTGATGCAGTGGTTAATGAAAGTTCTTTCCAAAGTGGTGTTTGTATCGTTCGTCACGGCAAGAAGCAACACCACCGCGTGGTGGTTGAGTAAGGAGACACATCATGTCAGACGAAGTTGGTTATTTGGGACCCGGCACAGTAAGCTGGGGCTATATTGCTGCTGAAAAGTATTTTAATGGACAAGATGTCAAATTCACTACCCTTAAAACTCACCCCGACATTTGCAAGGCCGTTGCCGAAGAAAAAATTTCTCTGGGCGTCGTTGCCGTTGAAAATGTTTTAGATGGCGTAATCAGCGAAACGGTTCGGGCGGTTAAAGAACTGCACGAAGACGGAATCCGCATCTGCGGAGAGATTGAAATCCC
Source organism: Patescibacteria group bacterium (assembly GCA_018895235.1). GTDB lineage: Bacteria > Patescibacteriota > Minisyncoccia > Minisyncoccales > Staskawiczbacteraceae > JAHIOM01. Next base: position 16,334 of record JAHIOM010000013.1, read on the forward strand.
CATCAGACATTTTCTCTTTAGAAATCCGAACAATGATGGTGCTGTTAAAATTGTCGCCTCCCACCAATCGGCTATAAGACAATGCAGCCGAGTAATGGGCCAGCTCCGACAATTAGGCATCACAACTCAAGCTGTTGATACAACTGCAGCGGCTGCCGAACTCTCCAGTAAGAATCCGGAATATCTGGCAATCTGTTCCGATAAGGCCGAAGGAGAATTCGGTCTTGTCCGAACAATAAAGATTGGCCAGACCAGTCTTAAGAATCCTTGGGAAAGACCCGAGAGGTTTCTTGTTTCGGAAGATCATATCGGCGACAATTACTGTAATTTCACAAGATTTTGGGTTGTCGGCACGAAGAAAACTACGTCAACTGGCAAAGACAAAACCTGTTTCCTCGTAGGATTAGACCAATCTGTTTCCGGCGGTCTTTGCAAGGTTTTGAGGTGTTTTGCCGAACGTAAACTCAATCTTCTAATCGTTTTGCCTATTCCTATTTTCGGAAGAAAGTGGGAATATAATTTCCTTTTGGAATATTCCGGCCACATCCGTGACCAGGTAATGCAAGACGCCTACGAAGAATTGAAGGGTTGCGGAGCCTGCATTGACGGACCTACGGTTTTCGGTTCGTACCCTGTCGGTTCATATCCCGGCATCCTCAGTTAATTGAAAAAATCAAAAAACTGGGTAGGTGCCCGAGTGGTTTAAGGGGGCGGTCTGTAAAACCGTTGGCCAACGCCTTCGTGGGTTCGAATCCCACCCTACCCAGTTCTTTTCAAAATCAAATGAAAAGCCCCAATCGTGAGATTGGGGCTATTTTATTAGAACATCTTTGGAGCAGCAAGGGCTTTCAATGTTTTGTCTATTCTATCTAATGCTTCTTTCAATGTGTCGATAGACACTGCCGCGTAAGATATCCTTAAAAAATTATTATATGGACCAAAGGCTATACCAGGAGTTACGGCTACCTTGGTTTGATCTAACAACAAATTTGCTAAAGACATGGATGGCATCTCATAGCGAGAAAAATCAGGGAAAACATAGAAAGCTCCCATTGGTTTTGGATATGGGATGTCTCTTTTATCCAACCAAGACATAAGAAGTTGTCTACGTTGGTCAAGCGTCTCTATCATAAATTTTTCTGTATCATTATCGAGGATAGCTGTGGCTGCTTTCTGAGAAATGGCGCAGGGACATCCTACTGCCATTTCCAAATATAGTTGTATCTTTCCCACTACTTCTTCAGACCCCATAAGATACCCTATCCGCCAGCCAGTCATTACAAAGGATTTGGAACAAGAACGAATAGTTATTGTTCTTTCTGCCATATTGGGTAGGCTGGCAATGCTAACACATCTGCCGCCGAAAACAATATTACAGTATGATTCATCAGTTACGACCCACAAATGCTGGTCTAAGTCTTTTAGTTCCGCCCAATCCCAAATCATTCCAGTCGGATTATTCGGAGAGTTTAAGATAATCCCCCTTGTATTGCTTGTGATTAATTCTTTTATACGCTGACCCCTAAGTATAAACCCATCTTTACTAGTATCGACCAATACTGGTTTTGCTCCAAGATCTTTTACAAGATCCCAGAAAGGCGGATAGTAGGGCCCGGGGATCAGGATCTCGTCCTCGGGGTTGCAAAGAGCCCATAGGCTGGCTGCGATCAAGGGCTTAGCTCCTGGACCAATTATTGTGTTGTTAAAACTAGCAGAAGATATTCCGCTTCTTTGGAAATCAACTACCGCTGCTTTTCTTAAATCTGCAATGCCTGATGCTGGAGTATATCCAGTAAAATTGTTCTTAATCGCCTCTATGCCCTTTTCTTTAATAAACGATGGGGTTTGAAAGTTTGTTTCGCCCACTTCTAGAGAAATTGCGCCTTCTACTGTTTTGGCTTTTTTGAAGAATTCTTGCAAAGGAGACGGCTGAAGAATTACTGCTCTGGTCGCAAGTTGCATTTCTTGCTCCTTTCTTATTTGTTTTTCAATGTGCTTAACTTTTTATCAATTTCAATCGCTTTTTTAATAAACTGTTTCCTTACTTCTTTTGTAAATCTGTTGCGGTTCTGCATATCATAAAATAGCTGTTCAGAATCATTGCTGACAATTCTGCCTATTTCCCTCAATTTCTCAAATGTCATTGTTGTGATATCAAGTTTTGGAATATCCATATTCGCAAATGCACGGCCTATAAAATAGACCAAAGCAAGCGACATCGCATTCTGCCTGTCGTGCTCTTTGGGAGACATCTCTATTATTTTCAACCCTAATTTCTTGAATATCTTCTTAATTTTTTCAAAGTTTTTCTTTGCAGCTCTAAGATTATAGAAAACTATTTGTAATCCTTTTAATCCTTTCTTTGCGCTGTCTGGCCCAAACATTGGATGACAGGAAATGATTTCTACGTCTTTATCTAAATGTTTCAACATCAGCTTTGCTGAGTATTCTTTCACAGAACAAATATCCATAATTATTTGACCCTTCTTAATCTTGTCTTGTATTTTTAATAGAACACTCTCTACCTCTGAAATTGGAATACATAAAACAATAATCTCTTGTCTACAAACCTCGTCTATGTTGCAGAAATTAACGCCAATTTCTTTGGCTATGTTTAGTTTATTTTGTTTATCCGTAACTTTTATATTATGTTCTTTTGGCAAAATCCTGGCTAATAGATGCCCGAATCTGCCAAATCCTATAATGCCTATTTTCATATGTTATAACTATAACAATTTATTTAAAAAAATCAAGATCAAAGAAAAGCCCCGAACTTTGCAGTCGGGGCATTAATGAGCTACTCGAAAATATGGTCGATAATCTGCTGGACTTTTTGGGGGACCGAACCTTTGTCCAAAGGATGATGGACCAAGCGCTCGTAAAGGCGGCAGATTGCGGCAAAGTAATTTGCTGCGCCATTTACGACATCTCCTCTCAAATGCTGGGTAGCCCGATTAAACTTTTCCTCTACCGGCTCTCCATCTCTTAGAATAATTCTGTCTTCTTCTGCTATGGCAATATAGGGCGCTACCCTTGTCTTACGATTGAACGCGCGCCCCGCTTTTGTGTAGACAAACGAAAGGGACTTGCCAAAATATCGGACAAATTTATCATCGTACCATCTTTCGTCAAAAGAGAAATCTGAAGCCGCCCATCCTAGTTTAATCACTACACCATGTTTTACCTGATACCATAACATATCTGCCAGTTCCCGTTGGGCATACTCTCCATTACGATTATCTCCGTTTTGAGTATCCACCTGCCGCATAAAAGCGGCATACTCTAGAGAAGAATCAAATGAAGATGACCGCAGGATTACAAAATGGCTTAATCCTAATTTCTGTACGACTTTATTCATAACTGTTTCTATTTCGGCGGCTTTCTGCAAAATCGCCGCATGACTCTCTGGAAGGTTACACAAGGCATGAGTATCAGCGATATGATGAAAGACTTTAGAAAGTCCCAAAGCCGACCTCAGTTTTTCAGCAACCAACACCATGGCCAGTATGTCAAAGGGCATACCAATAGTAATAGCGTGACTATTGCAAAGCCCTGTCCCATAGTACAGGGCACCACCCTTGCTATCCCAAAAAGAATCCGCAATCATTGGTAAAGAAAATTCGTGTTCAATAAGAGGCTCATTCTTGAGTAAGTTGACGAGCTTATCCTTGTCTACCCTAACCTTTTCCATGGCAATCGATCTCCTTTCTCTGACGGTGGATTCGGTTGTGAAAGAACAAAAAAAACTGGTTTCTACAAACCAGTTCAGGAGTGTCAAATATTATTTATATTACCTATTGTTTTAACATTCCAAAACTGGCTTGTATTTTCCCAGCCACGTAGTAATAATAAGAATAATATAAAACGTTAAAACACATAAATCCTATTATTAGAATATAATCCCAGCCAGAAAGTTTGTCAATACTAAAGAGGCTTAAAAACATTGAATAATTTTAATACTGAGTTAAAATTTAAAATTTTTAATTCAAGTGGCAGGTCTTTAATCTTTTAGTATTTCCCGAACAGTGGCATCGGCAAAAATTTTCATAGTATCATAAATTTTAATTTCCAGGTCTTGTGGGGTTATTAGCTGCAAATCGGTACATGCCAAGAGAATATTTTTTAAACCCTTTTCTTTAAAAGTGTTTATAATTTCGATTAGTTCTTCTTTGTCCTTATTGCTATGCTTATTCATAACTAAATTATAGATTATTTCTCCGATTTTTTTCTGCTGGTGATTATCGGGCAAAACTTGTTTTATGTTATTCTTTAAAAAATAACTTTCGTATATTTTTTTCTTCAAAGTTATCTCAGTAGATAAAACACCGATATTTGAAATGTTTTTTTCCTTTAAAAATTTTGTCGTTTCTTCGACTATGCTTAACGCCGGGATATTTACAGAATTTCTAATATCTTCAATAAAAACATGCAAAGTATTGCATGGCATCACTAAAAAATCGGCGCCTGCTTTTTCTAATTTTTGAGCAGCTTCTGTTAAAAGTGGCACGTATCTTTCTTCTCCCATACCCCTTACAATAGCGTCTTCTTCAACGTCATAAGGTAAAGGAATACTGTAAATCAAAATCGGCGGTCTGTTTGTATTATTTAAATTTTGGCATTGAAGAATCAATTCTGAATAAAATTCAGAGGTTGTCTCTGGTCCCACTCCGCCGATAATACCTACGGTTTTCATATATTTATTTAAAAAATGTTCTTTACTAATAATATTAATATAAGCTATTATACAATAATTTTCATAAAAAATCAGCCAGTTATAAAATCATTAAAAAATACTCTTCTCAGTAAAATAAAAGGCCTACTCGAGAGTTCTCTTTCGGCCTATTTTTGTATCAATCGAAATTTAAAAGCTTATATCCTTCCACTATTTTGTCGTGGGCAGTGGCTTTTAATGTGCTACCTTCCGGCGCTATTCTTTTGATAATTTTCCAGTCATTTAAACTGCTGGCAAGTTCGGCCATCTTCATTAAAGCAAGCGCTCGCAAATCACTCTTTTGCGGTGCGCGTCTGTAAATAATTCTCCAATTATCAAAATCAATCGGCATTTCTGCTAAAGTGTTGAACGCTCTTTGAGAAAGCGAATCGTTTGTATCGCAGGCGCAATATATTTCAACTAATTGTTCAAACCTCAATCCGTCCCAAAAATCAGGAGCCAATCGCTCTTGAAATTCGACGACTGCTTTTCCAAAACCATTTTGCTTTATTGTTTCTTCGAAGGTCATATAAACTCCTTTCTTCTGTTGAAAAAGAACCATTGTCACAATTTCATTATTATCTTTACCACTAACCTGCAAATTAGTCAATATTACTCGCTTCTTTCCCCTAAAATAACGTCAATATTTATCTCCTCCCCCTTTCTTAAAACCTTAAGGGTTATTTTGTCTTCAGGATTATAATCTGCAATAATTTTGGCTAGAGAATTATCTTGGGTGATTTTTTTCCCGCCAAACTCTAAAATAATATCGCCTTCTTTTATTCCGGCTTTATCTGCAGCGGAGCCAGGGGTAACAGCTGTTTCGCTGTTTTCTCCTTTTATAACCAAGGCGCCATAGTTAACAGACAAGCTGTTTTTTTCTTTCAGTTGGTCATCAATTAAAACATATCTAACGCCTAAAAACGGATAAATAATTTTCCCACTTTCTTTAACTTGTTTGATGTCTCTCTTGGCCATATTAATAGGTATGGCAAAACCAATGCTTTGAGCTGTTTCGGCTATAGCAGTATTAATACCAATCACTTCGCCTTTTAAATTTAAAAGCGGACCCCCAGAGTTTCCTTTATTAATTGCCGCGTCTGTTTGAATAATATCTTCTAATATTTCTGAGAAACCGCCCGACCCGGAAGCACTGACTGTTCTTCCTAAACCCGATATTACCCCGACTGAAACAGTATTACGAAATTCTCCTAAAGCATTACCAATAGCAATCACTGTCTGGCCAATCTGTAAATTGTCAGAGTCGCCCAGCTTCACAACGGGAAAGGATTTAGAGTCAACTGCCTCAATTTTAATAATTGCCAAATCTTGAACCGGATCTTTGGCTAAAACTTTAGCTGAATACTTGTTACCGTCATTGGTAAAAACCGTATAATCTGCTTTATCGTCTAAAACTACATGTTTATTTGTTAGAATCAAACCATCTTCTGAAACAATAAATCCCGTTCCCCCTCCAACCTCTTGTTTTTCGGTACCTTTTTGGCGATAACCGGGAATTTCAAAAATAAAAGGGCTGTCTTCTCCAAAAGGATTATAAAAATACTCTTCCATTATCGGCACGTCTTTTGAAATAATAATGCTTACCACTGCCGGTGAATATTTTTTAACTGCGTCGATAATCGCCTCTTCTTGAGAGGTTTGGGACGCGTATTGATTGTTTTGGTTTAAAGAGGGGCTATTTATATTCAATCCCGGCAAATAATCTTTCAAATCCAAACAAAAATAGGTACTAGAGAAAAACCCGGCCATAAAACCAAAAAAAGAAGAAATTAAAATTATTATCAAAACAACCCGATAACCACGGTTTTGATAAATCTTTTTGAATGATTTTTTAAGTTTTTTGAAATTAAAAGGCGCTATATCGTACATTTACCCAGTTAAATAAGACTTGAGCCTGTTTTTTAAGAACATCCGACCCAAGTATGTTTTTAAATATTTTTCACGATGAGTGGCATCTTGTTGATTTAGACACCCCTCAAAGTAAATAAGTTTGAATGGACTTTTATTTTTAGTATATTCCACTTTATTATTTTTATGTTGCTCAAGTCTTAATTTTAAATTTTTTGTATATCCTTTATACAATTCTTTAGTGTTTTTAAATTGTAAAATATAAATATAATGGAACATATAAAAATTTAAAATTATTTAACCGGGTGAACCTTATTTTTTAGAATAATGGTCAAACTTATATTTAAATATATCAGACCTTACCGGACCCCTCAAGATCATATGCAGCTCGCAAAAAAGATATTTTATCGCAGTCTTTGACCAACCTTCTTTGCGAAGCCGCCTGTCAGAAACAAAAATCTTCGTTGATTTTAAAATACCATATTTGGCTATTTTTTTTGCTCTCCTGGCTAAATCATGGTCTTCTGCTAATTTGATTGTTTCGTCATAACCATTAAGGTTTGAAAAAACATCTTTGCGCGTTAAAATCCCCATTGCTGCGTGCGGTAAGGTTTTTTCTAAAACATAAATGTAATTATTATAAAATAAATTAAAGGCGAGCCGATGGATCTTCTTGCCCTTATATGGTAAAAGGCCAAAAGAAGCAAAATCAAGTTTTTTATTTTTAAATTCTTCCAGGGTTTTTTCAAAAAAGTTATCAGGCAAAACAGCATCAGCATCCAAAAAGAAAAGCAAATCTCCTTTTGCAACTTTAGCGCCTTCGTTCCTGCCTTTTGCCGGCAAACCACCCTTAATAACCCGGCAACCATATCGCTTGGCAATTTCTACGGTTTTGTCCATAGAACCAGCATCAGCCACAATTATTTCATAATCAGAGAAGTTCTGTTTTTTTATTGAATCTAAAAGCAGGGGCAGATATTTTTCTTCGTTTAAGGTTGGAACAATAATAGAAATCATAAAAAAAGTTATTTTAGGGTTGAAACAATTTCCGAGCCTCGTTCCATATTTCCGGCTGATTATGTTTTTCTTTGAGCCAATACCACCATTCGGCGCCCCAAAGATAAAAAGTGTCAAAACCGGTTTTCTTGGCAAACTCAATATTATGCTTAAATTTTTCCAAATTCATTGATTTTTGCTGTTCTTCTATAGGCAAATCATATAAAAGTATCGGTCCCCAGGGCTCTGCCTGAAGCTCAACACATTGCACTTCTTTGCCCAATAATGTTTTAACAAGCTGGGCCTTTGACCAATAAAACAGGGGGGGGAAGGGCACAGAGAAATAAACATTCAATTCTTTCGACCAAACCTTTTTATACATTGTAGTTCCTGCTATGTCTCCGATTTTGGCGGCTTTCAACCATAAAGAAAACTCTCCTGTATCTGAAATTATAATCGGTCTTTTTTGCAGGTCAAGAGATTTAACCAACTCTACCTCCTTTTTAAGAAAGTTTATATCGGTCTTAGGACATTCTCCAAACGGGAAAAACGGTTCATTCTCAACCTGCCAAGAGATAACAGCATTTGAATCTCTATATTTTAAAACCATTTCTTGAATATATTCTAAAACCTCGTTTTCTCTCTCTTCTTTTGATAGGCCTTCTACCCAAGCCGGCATATGGCACTCTGGCCATCGCCCGGTTTTCATACCAATTACCATCATTAACTTTACCCCATTTTCTTTTGCTTTTTTAACTTGCCAGTCCACATCGTCAAAAAAATAATCATTTCTTTTACCCTCAACCCAATCCCAATTAATAATAAGCTTAATATATTTTGCTCCTAAATCTTCAATCAGTGCCAAATATGTATCTTTCCAATCCAGACCCAATCTTTCAGTCTGCATCTGGGAAAAATTAACACCCCATAAAATATTCTCGGCTTGAGGCGCCCGACCGATGAAAAAGTACAAAACCAAAAACAAAAATGACAAAACCAAAGCCAAAAGAATTATTTTCAGCGTTTTTTTCATTCTTGAGAAATAATTTTTTCAATATTATAAGTTCCCATTTTCTCTATCTCAACAAAACCTTGCATAGCTCCCTCTGCCAGTCTTCCTCCTTCTAATAAATCAAAAAGCCATTGGTCAGTGTATTTCAGATTCTGTTGAGCAAAGCCCGCTCCTATGTGCAAAAGCCACTTTCGATTAAAATCCTCCTGTGAACCAATCGAGGGAGCCATAATAATAGGTATGCCCAAACCGGAATAAAAAGAGAGTTCTGAAGGTTTTGTCCAAAGAATATCTGTTTTTCTCAGTTTTCGGTTGAATGTTGAAAAGTAGTTATCTATGTTGTCGCTAAAGATTATTTCAATATTTTTATTCAGTTCAGATTCTAACCCCACCTCCCTAACATTATCTAATAGAAAATCTCTAACTGTTTTTTTAATTCCGGCAGACAAAATCATTTTTATTTCGTTATTCTTTATTTTTTTGCTTAAACTCTTTAATATTTTGCAGCACATTTCCTTCTGGGCGCCCGCCCCGCCTATGGAAAACATTATTGTCAGGGGGTGATCTGATTTTTCTGGCAGTTCTCCGACATAATCTTCAATAACTGGATGATACATCTTAGAGTATTGTTTTTTAGGATCGAGGTTTAAAAGCCGAAAAGCCAAATCTTCTTTTACAATCTCCATATTGCGACCGATATTTTCCTTTGGCAAAGGATAACCCGTTAAATACATGTTTTTTTCTTTTACCCCATAGAGTTTTAATCTATCTTGTACCCAAGTTGAAGGAGCAAAATATTTAATATTGCTTTTTGCGGGGTCTAAAGAAACCCAAGATCTTGCAATATCAGCATCGCAGATAACGCAGTAAATCTGGCCCGGATAATTAAGGGCCTCTGCCATAAAGGCGGGTATAAAAAAGGTGCTGACAATCGGCAGAGGATTGGCGCTTAGGGTTTTGATTAGGTTTTCACCCCAACCTCTTTTAATTAAGGAAAAAATCCTCTTTAGGTTGGCATTCGACTTAGATAGATCCCGTCTTGGATAATAACTTAAAATACGCTGGAACTTATCAAAAAGAGAGAAAGCAAAATTGCCAACCAAAGGAACCCGCTTAACATTAGAAATAAACTCATAAAATTCCCGACTTGTTTCCCAAATCAATCTATCTTTATTCGGAATTCCTTCATAGTGATTAGCTTTAATAATATCGTTGGCGCTTAAATCTTTTAAAGGATAGGCGGTTCTTTGGTGGCCGTAACCCATATCAACGGCTATTATCCAAGCTTTGTTTTGTTTATTCATAAAAATTTAGGATTTTATTTGTGGTTTCATTCATTATAATTGGCAACGAGAGAGGAGTAAAGAAGCTTGCTTGTTTACTCCGAACGAGTGAACCAATTATATCGAATATAATTCGATATACCCTAATATTCAAGAAATTTTAACCTTGTCTTCTTTCTGAAACGCTTAACAATAAATGCTAATAACAGATAAAAAACTACAAGCCAAAACCAATGAATATTCTCAATTATTTTTGCGGCCCAGGGATGAGAAAAAATGTCTATTACCTTTGTAGAATAACCGATTAAAAACCAACAAGGAAAAGAAAGAACCCAACCCAAGGGCTGCCAAATTATTCCCACAGATGTAAACAAAAAACCAAAACCAATAATATAAGGGAGAAGAGGAACAATTAAGATATTAGTAAGGGGAGCAACTAAAGAGACATAGCCGAAATTATAGATTAAAATTGGGAGAGTAAAAACCTGAGCCGACAAAGTCATTGCTAAGATATTTCTAAACTGAAAAATATTGGGAATTTTTCTAAACCAGTTTTGGAAAATTGGTAAAAGATAAATTATGCCGAGTATCGCAAGAAAAGACAACTGAAATCCAACATCTAATCTTAAAAGTAATGGATTTTGAAGAAGCATTACTGCAGCAACAAAAACTATAATTCGAGAGGCGCTGTTCATTCTTCCTAAATATTGGGCTAAAAGAAAAAATCCACCCATAATTCCAGCCCTGATAGCTGAAGGTTGAAGGCCGGTCATAATAATAAAAAGAGAAATAATTACAATTGTTAAATAAAAAGACTGTCCCCGCCATAGACCCAGACCAATTAATAAAGTCATTAAAATACTAGTCAGAATAGCAACATGCATTCCGGAAACTGCCGTGATATGTCGAACCCCGGAAATATTTAATTTTTCTTTCAGGGTTGTTGAAAGACGGCTTTTATCTCCTACAAGCATAGCTCCCAACAAAGAGCTTGCGGGATAAGGGAGGAATTGATTGATATTTTCTCTTATTTTCTTTTTGAATTTTAAAACCTGACCGTAACTAAACTGCCACCAGCTTGAATAATCATTTTTTTGAATAGTTTGAATATCCGGCCAATCTATAAGAGACAAAATTCCTTTTTTGACCAAATAGTCTTTATAATTAAAATCCTCGAACTCTTGCGGCGTTTTTAAAAAACCCTTAACTATTAAATAATCGGCATAATTGTATTCCGGATATTTGTTTGTTTTGACTAAAACCTTTCCCGAGGTCGTTATTATATCTTCCCCGATTATTATTTTTTCGACATCAACTACTAGTTGAACACTGTTTTCCCTTACATCGGGCTCGGTTAAAATCTTGCCCGCCAAAATAACTTTCTGTTCGTTATATTGTTTTAAACTGCTATTTTGAATGTTAAAGTTGACTGTTTGATAGCGCAAAATTCCGAATAAAATAAAAATTAAACAAAAACTAAAAACCGCTACCAGTTTATATTTTTTAAATAAAGAAAATAAAATTAAAAATGCGTTTAAAAATATAATCCCCCATAAATAATTATGAGGGATAGAAATTATAGAACCGATGAATATTCCTGCAATAAAACTTAAACAAAAATAAAAGAATATTTTTGAGGGGGTCATTATCGAATCTTACAAGTTTTAAAAAAAGGAGAAATTTGTTTTTTTACATCTAAAAGCCACTCATCAGGGTACGGCCTTATTTTTTCAAACTTTGGGTCAATTGTTTTTTCTGGCCTAAAATTCTGTAAATAATATTTAATATTTGGTCCCCCTATCCACTTGGCGATTTTAATAAAATCGTCTTTTGCGTTAATGCCAGGGACTGCGGTTGTCCGAAATTCAAAATCTACTTTTCTTTCTTTTAAGATTTTAGCGCTTTTCTCAATATCTGAAAGTTTTACTTTTGTGCCGAAAATCTCAGAATGTTTTTCTGGAGAACATTTAATGTCCATCGCAACATAATCTATTAACTTTTTATCAATTAAATCTTTTAACATTTCGGGGTTTGAACCATTTGTATCTAATTTAACTAAAAATCCAAGTTTCTTTATTTTTTTAATAAACTCCGGCAAATCCTTTTGCATTGTCGGCTCTCCCCCGCAGACAACCACACCGTCTAACAAGCTCCGTCTTTCTTTTAAAAAATCAAAAAATTCTTTTTCTGATATTTTCGGTTGTTTTTTGATTTTATCTGGCAAAACAAGTTCGGAGCTATAACACCAAGGACAAAAAAAATTACAGCCACTCAGAAATACTGTGGCTGCTATTTTTCCCGGATAATCGATTAAAGTTGTCTTTTGGAGACCGCCAATTTTCATGTTACAATTGCAGGCACTTTGTATTCTTTCCTGTCTTTATACTCCTGTTGTTTTCCTTTATGCCACTGCTGAACCGGCCTGATGTATCCCACAACTCTGGAATAAACCTCGCAAGGCTGTTTAACAAGGCATTTGGGACACTCAAAATGTTCTCCTGCTAAATAACCGTGAGAAGGACAAATAGAAAACGTGGGAGTTAAAGTAATGTAGGGCAAATGGAATTTTTCAAAAACTTTCCTAACTAGGTTTTTTGCCGCTTCGGGCTCAGAAATCTTCTCGCCCAAAAATAGATGTAAAACTGTTCCTCCGGTATATTTCGTTTGTAATCCGTCTTGAAGTTTCAACGCTTTAAAAACATCATCCGTATAGTTTACCGGCAACTGGCTGGAATTTGTGTAATAAGGCACTTCTTTTGTCCCGGCAGTAATAATATCGGGATATTTTTTTTTATCGCTTTTCGCCTGCCTATAACTTGTCCCCTCTCCGGGGGTTGCTTCAAGATTATACAAATTGCCTGTTTCTTCCTGAAACTTTACCAGCCTGTTACGCATAAATTCTAAAACCTCAGTGGCAAATTTCCTGCCGTTAACTGTCCCGATGTCTTCTCCCAGAAAATTCAAAAGGGTTTCGTTCATGCCTATTAATCCAATAGTGGAAAAGTGATTACCAAAATAAGAGTCTCTCATTTTTTTAACGCCTTCTAAATAATGCTTTGAATAAGGATAAAGTCCCTTTTCGATAAAGTTTTCAAGCGCTTTCCTTTTAATCTCCAAACTTTCTTTCGCTAAATCCATTAAGTGTTTCAATCTTGCAAAATAATCTTTTTTGGTTTTTGATAAATAACCAATTCTCGGCATATTAATAGTAACAACGCCCACCGAACCAGTTAGGGGTTGGGAACCGAAAAGACCGCCGCCCCGCATATACAATTCTTTATTATTCAAACGAAGCCGGCAACACATAGACCTAAAATCTTCCGGCTTCATATCCGAGTGTATAAAGTTGGAGAAATAATTGACGCCGTATTTAGCGGTTGCCTCCCAAAGCGGAGTGAGATTTGGATTATCCCATTCAAAATCTTTTGTGATAGAAACGGTCGGTATCGGAAAAGTAAATGGCCGACCCCTTGCGTCTCCTTCCATCAAACCTTCGTAGAAGGCCTTAACAAACATATCCATTTCCGGCTGAAAATCTCCGTAAGTTTCTTTTTGGGGTTGGCCGCCAACAATAACCGGCTGGCTTGCTAAAAATGAAGGCGATTTTATATCCAAAGAAACATTTAAAAATGGCGTTTGAAATCCGACCCTTGTCGGCACCATACAGCTATATAAAAATTCCTGCATTACCTGTTTTAACTGCTTGTAACTTAAATTATCGTAGCGAATAAAGGGAGCTAAAAGCGTGTCAAAGTTAGACACGGCATTAGCACCGGCTGTTTCCCCCTGTAAGGTATACAAAACATTAACCAATTGTCCTAAAGCAGTTCTTAGGTGTTTTGGCGGACTGCATTCTATTTTCCCTATTACCCCACCAAAGCCTCTTTTCAAAAAATCATACAAATCCCAACCGGCACAGTATGGAGCCAAAAGCTCCAAATTGTGAATGTGAAAATCTTCGTTAGCGGCTGCTTCTCTAATTTCTTTAGGATAAATTTTATTCAGCCAGTATTTTTTTGAGATATAAGAACCGACGTATTGATTCAATCCCTGCAAAGAAAAGGTCATATTAGCGTTTTCCGAAATTTGCCAGTCAATTTCTTGCAAATAACTGTCAATTTTCTCGCTTGACTCGTCTACAATCTGCGTTGCTTCCCTGATTCTTCTTCTTTGTTCCCTATAAAGAATAAAGGACTTGGCTGTTTCAACAAATCCTTCCAAAATTAAAACCTCTTCAACAATATCTTGAATCTGTTCCACTTGAGGCATCTCGTCTTTTTTAAAACGGCGGAGTAAAATCTGAACTACTTTATTGGAAAGTCGCTTGGATTTTACTCCGTCGCCTTGACCGGAAGCGGTAATGGCTTTAAAAATTGCTTCGGTAATCTTTTTCTGGTCAAACTCAACGATTCTTCCGTCTCTCTTTTGAATTTTAGTAATTTTATTTTTCATAATTTAGCAGTTCGCAACGAAAAAAAAATAACTTGTCGTGAAATTACTTAATTTTAAACTCCATAGCGAGGAAGGTCAAGCCCTGTGAATTGTTTCAAATATTTTTTAATATTTTGTCAAAACCCTGCCGCAATAACAGTTACCTTTATTTCTCCCTTCTTTAAGTTTTCATCATTAATCGCGCCGAAAATTACTTGGGCTTTTTTATCTGCGGTTTTTGTAATTATTTTTGCTACTTCTGAAATTTCAGCAAGCCCTAAATCCTGACCGGATACATTAAATAAAACTCTTTTTGCTCCAGAAATCGAAGAATCAAGCAGGGGAGAATTAATGGCTTTTTGAGCCGCTTCAACAGCCCTGTTTTCTCCCTTGGCTTTACCAACACCAAATAGAGCTGTGCCTGCATTTTTCATAATTGCTAAAATTGAAGCCATATCTACAGTAACTATCCCCGGCAGTACAACCAAATCTGTAATTCCTTGAACTGCTTCTCTTAAAACTTCGTCACAAATCCAAAAAGCATTACTAACCGTTGTTTTGTTATCAACCAAGTGAAGCAGTTTATCGTTAGAAATAACCAACAAAGCATCGACTCTATCTTTTAGTTGCTCAATTGCTGAATTAGCAACTTTTCTCCGCTGCTCGCCTTCAAAAGAAAACGGCCTTGTGACAACCGCTATAGTTAAAATGCCAAGACTTTTTGAAACCTCGGCAATAATCGGAGAGGCGCCGGAACCGGTGCCCCCACCCATACCGCAGGTAATAAAAACCATATTCGCCTCTTTTAATAACTCTTTTATTTTCTCTTTGCTTTCTTCGGCTGCTTTCCTGCCTAAAGAAACATCCATGCCAGCCCCGAGCCCCCGCGTGACATTTTCTCCAATTAAAACTTTCCTTTCCGCTTTACAAAAACGTAACGCTTGAGCGTCGGTATTAACAGCAATCAGATCTATCCCCTGAATACTGTCTTTTACCATCCGAGAAATTGTATTGGAGCCAGACCCTCCGACTCCAACTACTTTAATTTTTGGATTAGGTTTCATTAACTTACGGAATAAAATTCTTGAAAATCTTTTTTATTTTCGCCCAAACTTTCGCCCAAAATCCTCCCTTAGACAAAGAAGGATTATCTTCTCCAAAGTCAGATCCTTCCAGAACAAGACCGCAAACCGTAGCCAAAGACGGATCTTCTTCAAGACCCATGATCCTACCTGGGATTCCTATCTCACAGGGCAATTTTAACTCCTGCTTTGCTAATTCTTTGATTTTAGGTAGTTTGGCTCCGCCGCCGGTTAAAACAACTCCGCCCGGTAATAATTGCTGACGGCCTATTTTTTTTAATTCTTTATTTATTAAATCAAAAATCTCAGAGACTCGCGGTTCAATAATATCCACTAATAATTTTTTAGGGAAAACAAGCGGAGAACTCTTGTCAAAAATCTCTATTTTTTTCCGCGACTGCGAAGCTTTATCTTTTTTGTTTTTAGCCAAAAGGCAAGAGCCGTGTTCTTTCTTTATATTTTCCGCAATGCCGATTTCTGTCCTTAAACCAATAGCAATGTCATTGGTTATGTTTGAGGAACCGATTGGGAAAACAGCAAAATGAATCAGTTCCCCCTCCTCAAACACTACCAAACTGGTAGTGGCTGCCCCAATATCAATCAAAGCCACTCCTATCTCTTTTTGCTGTGGTGTTAAAACGGCCGAAGCCGCTGCTATAGGCGAAGGAATAATATCATTAATTTGAACTTTCGTATTTAAAACAGCCTGAGTCAGATTTATAAAATAAGGAGAGAAAACGCAAAGTAAAAGAGCCCTTACTTCTAATCTTACGCCGGTTAAACCGAGCGGTTCTTTTATTCCTTTTTGGTCATTAATAATAAACTCTTTCGGGAAAACATTCAGTATTTCTTCGTTAGTAGGAATATTAACGGCTCTAACGGCCTGAAGAACTCTATCAATATCTTCTTGAGAAATTTTCTGATTGGCTCTTGAAACAGAGATTATACCGTCAGAGGGCGTAATATAAAGATGGCTGCCACCGATATTTATGAAAACTGAACTTATTCTTTTATTAGATAATTTCTCAACTTCTGATAAAAGCGCCTGGACATTTTTCTCTACCTCGTCAATATTAACTACTGCTCCTTTTCTGACGCCAAAAGAAGGAATTTGGGACTGGGCCAAAACTTCCAGCTCTTTGCCCCTCTTTTGGACAACAAGGGCTTTAATAGTGCTTGTTCCTATATCCAAGCCGGTAATAATATGAGTTCTTGCCATAAAATTAAAGGTTTATTTTAAATAGATATTTTTCTGTTTTTTTATCCATTATTTCGGCTTCCTTTTTTAATCCTTCGTGGCTATATCCTAAAAGATGTAAAATCCCGTGGATTAAAACGAAAGCTAACTCTTTTTTGAAAGCCATTTTATTTTCTTTAGCGTTTTTCTTAACTTCTTTCGGGCAGATTACTATTTCTCCTAAAAAATCTTCTTCACACTTCCCTGTCCGCCGTAACCCGCTTTTGCTAACGAAGGCGGGGAAAGAAAGAACATCTGTCGGCTTATTTTTTTTTCTATACTTTTGGTTCAGTTTTTTTATCGCCGGCGCTTCAATCAAAACAATTGAAAGTTCTTTACCTTTTCCTGTATTTTCGCCTTTCAATACAATTTTTGCAACCCCTTTTAAAAAAACTGCGCTGACTTTTTTTTTAGTCAGATTATTAATTGATATCATTAATCAATTTTAGCAAAATATCCTTATAAATCAAATGCCCGCCAAGTTGGCGGGCATTTGAAAAAGATTTATTTTTTTTATTCACTACAAACCGGCTTTTGCTCCTTTTGCCCTTTTAATAAACTCTTCTCTTAATTGTTCTGCTATTTTTGCATCCAGACCCGGTAAACGTCCTTCAGCCCCCGCCCCCCTTACACCTCTTCCTCCATAACTAGTGCTATAGCCAGCCGTCTGAATCTGGAGATCACTTAATCCTAAAATCCGGGCAAAAACTCCGCGATAAATATCTACATTTTGGATTCTTTCATAAGGAATAGAAATATATTTTTTCCATATTACGCCGCATTCCTTTTTAAGGGCATCATTTGTAAGTTCATAGCCGTAATAACGATAACTCAACTTTGCCCAAATCCAGCAGAAAACAATATATAAAACTAGAAAAAAAATAGAAACGATCAAATAAACTGAGAAAAAAACCGTACCCACCCCCTCAATATTCTGATCCTTTACTCCCATCAGAGCTGAAATGAGAGCGGAAAAAAAAGAAACAAACCATATCCCAAAAAAGAGAATAAAAACAAGTCCTCCGAATAAAAATTTAAAAAAGAATAACCAAACTGCTTTAGGATGAAGTTTTTGCATAAGTTTTATTTGGGTGATAAAAGTTGTTTTACAATATTGCTTATCATACTCGCATCGGCTCGACCTTTTATTTTTAGCATTAACTCGGCCATCACTTTTCCCATATCTTTCATTTCTTTGGCGCTGGTTTTAGTGATTGCTTGGACAACTATTTTTTTTATTTCATCTTCTGAAAGTTGCTCGGGCAAATATTTTTGTAGAATCTCTATTTCTTTTTTTTCTTTATCTGCTAATTCTAACCTGTTGCCTTTGGTATAAAGATCAACCGCATCTTTTCTTTTCTTTATTTCCGACCCTATTATATCAATCACTTCTTCATCTATTAGTTGAGATTCTTTAATAAGGCCTTTTTCATCTAGGTCGGGTTTTTGTTTTGAAATTTTATATCTTTTTTCCTTCTCTTTCGATATAATGGCGGCAGAAAGCATTCTTAGAGTGCTTAAAACCTTCTCTTGGTTTTCCTTCATCGCCCGGGTAATTGAATTATGGATTTCTTCTTTTAACATATTACTGAGACAAAACCCCGCAAAGAAATTGTTCTCCTACTGGGGTTTGCTAAGCTTTTTTGCTTTCTCATATTTTTTTCTTGATTCCTCTTTTCTTAAAGCAGATCTCTTTTTAACAAGATCGCTTTTTGCTCTTTTATGAAATTGCCTTTTCCTCGTTTCAAGCAATATTCCGCTTTGGCGAATTGTCTTTGTAAAGCGGTGAACCAAATTCTGAGAACTTTCTCTTTCTTTTTTTCTTATTTCTAAAGCCATGGGTTAATAATTATTTATTTAAGTTTCTTAAGTTTCTTTTTTATCTCAGCAACGATGTTTTTTAATTCAAATGTTTCCTGGGAGCCCGATTCCATATCCCTAACAACAATTTCCCCATCCAACGCTTCTTTTTGCCCGAATATTAAAACATATTTAATCCCCAGCTTGTTTGCTGTTCTAAGTTGTGCCTTTAAAGAGTCTTTGGAAAGGGATTCGGCAACTATTATTTTGGACCTTCTAAACTCCTCAAGCACCTTTAAACTCTTTTTCTTGGCTAAATTTCCCAATTGAGCCAAAAAAACTTTTGCTTCTTTAACTTTTAATGGTTTTAATTCTTTGGTTTTTAAAATATTGGCGATTCGTTCTGCCCCTCCTGCCGCCCCACAACCCGGAGTATCTCGACCACCCAATATCTTAACTAGATTATCATATCTTCCTCCTCCTATTAAAGCACCCTGTTCTTTACCTTGGGGGGTATTCTCAAAAATCTCAAAAACTGTCTTGGTATAATAATCTAATCCCCTTACAAGATAAGGATTTAATTTATATGGCATTTCTGCTTCATCTAAAAACTCCAAAACCTGTTTGAAATGATCGTGACAATTTTCACAAAGGTGATCCATTATCTGGGGAGCATCTGTTTTAATCTGCTGGCATTTTTCTTCCTTGCAGTCCAGAATTCTTAAAGGGTTCTGTTTAAGCCGTCTTTGGCAGTTCGAGCATAAAGATGACCGCCTCGATCTTAGATAGTTTGACAAGTTCTTCTTAAAATATGGCCGACATTCTGAATCTCCAATACTGTTTATTTCTATAATTAAATTTTTAAAATGGAGCTCTTTTAAAACATCATAGCTCATCTGAATTATCTGGCTGTCTATGGCTGGACTTTTATCTCCTAAAACCTCAAAACCAAACTGATGGAATTGCCTATATCTGCCGGCCTGCGGCCGCTCATAGCGGAAACAGGGACCCTCATACCATAACTTTACCGGTTGGGGCAAGCTCTGCATTCCGTTTTCGATATAGCTTCTTACCACAGAGGGAGTCAATTCCGGCCTCAAAGCAACATAATCCCCTCCTTTGGTACGAAATGTATACATCTGTTTTTCTACGATATCAGTGTCTAAACCCGTGCTTTTACAAAAAAGGTCGGCTGATTCTAAAATCGGCGTTTCAATTTTCTGAAAACTATAAAAATTAGCTACGCCTTCAACGGTTTTACAAATCCTCTGGAAGTGCTTCTGGTCTTCGGGCAATATATCATGCATCCCAGGCAACGACTGGAATTTTATTTTTTTCATCAGTGTAGAATTATAATTAAACTCAAAATTAAAAACCTAGTAAGCAGGGCTTGTTATTTTTCCTAAAGCAGCCAAAGGGAAAACCCGAACAAAAACCTTGCCGATAATATTCTCTGCTGGCAAGGGCCCCCAGTTTCTTGAATCTGAGGAGTAAGCCCGATTGTCGCCTAAAACAAAGTACTCTTTTTCTCCTAGAATAATCTGCAGATTTCCATAGGTATTATCTTCCGCGTATGGAAGATAAATTTCTTCATTTAAAACTTGCGTTTGATTATTTTTAGTATAGATAAAAATCTTACCGTCCTTGATTTCAATGGTTTCGCCCGGTAGTCCAATAATTCTTTTAATGAATCTGTGGCTTGGATTTTTGGGGTATTTAAAAACAACAACATCTCCTCTTTGAGGGGAATTTAATCTATACGATATCTCATCAATAATCAGGTAGTCGCCGGAATGGAAGTTTGGGACCATTGAATCACCTTTAACTATAAACGGCTGAAATAAAAAATAGCGGATAGGTACCACTATAGCCAAAGCAATGAGAAATATTTTTGCAAGTTCCCAAATATATAAAAGTGTCTGTTTCATACCCCGTTAGAAGTCCTTGACGAAAAAATTTTAGGATAAAATTTTTTCTACCCTAAGGACAAATTATAATTTGATATACTTTTCTATAATGCCACGATAAAAGTCCTTGTTATAATACTCAGACTTCTAACGGGGCATAACAGTATAATTTTCCAATTGTTATTATTTTAGCAACTTTTTTACTTTTTAGCAAGCCCCCACACCAATTTTGGCAATGAACTTTAATTGCCCACAACGACAGGCGAAGCCACTTCGCTTTTTATCGTCGGAATATCCAAGAACATTGTTGAAATTGGTGTGGGGGCGAGCAACGAAGAAGATTGTCTGAATTCGCCCGCCCGAAGGGAAGCCAGAAAATGAGATGATTTCTGCGTTGCTCCTACTCAATGTAGTGTAAAACTACATTTCGGTCGTCGCGCCTTGAAATCATCTCATTTTCTGGCTTCTAAAGCTGGCTCTGGTTCGAATCCTGCACCCTAAAAAAAGAAAAAAGGACCACTAATTTTAGCAGTCCTTTATTTATCTGGTTAAGTTAAACCTTAATCTCTTCTGATGGGCGTAAACAAACTATATTACATCCTTTCTGCACTAATTTGTGATAATGATCTCTACTAATAGCTGGCGTGGCAAAAACCACGCTGCTTGCTCTATTAGCAATGAAAATTTCGCGCAAAGCCAACAAACTAATCGGATCCCAAAGAGAAAAATCACCGCAAAGAAGAACATTGCCTCGAATTTCGGGATAAGGAATATCTATCTGTTTGGACAAACCAAGCGATTGAGATATAAGTTTGCTACGCAGATTAATCAATTGTCGAAGAATCGGAGTTTCTCGAGGGGTTTGATTATCACGGCAAATCTTGATTTCAAAATCTTCTCCTATAGCGAAAACCTTGGCATTTCCATGAGTTGTCAGAACTTTCCATCTACTCGGACTTAATTGGTGCAAGAAAACACAGCAAGTGTCTTTTAAATTGTGGGCGAGATTAGCAGCCAGCGACGCACTTATTTCTGAAAATTTTCCCGCTTTGTGTTTATCAACAACCCCAACTAACAAATCAATCTGCGGACACTTTTTTCTGACAATCCGCGAAAGTGGACCAACTAAATCGGTTCGGGTTAATGGTTGCATCGCAAATCCTGTTGTTTTACCGTCCATGGTTTCTTCTCCTAAGAAACGGCCATATTGCCCAAGTTGTGCCGCACGAAAAACTTCCTCACAAAAGGAGGCGGTACATCTTTTACTTCCCGGTTATCGCCGTTCCTTCTCTGCTTCCTCTGCAGATTGGTTGCCATCCGTCGAACATCTGACCAAGGAACACCCAAGGCCTTACCCAATGTCCTCATCTGCTGCTGGTTTTTGGGATCAACCCATAGTAAGACTTCCTGCTTTTCAGACGTGATTTTTTGAGATGATGTACTGTTGTTACCTGCCATTTCTGAATTCCTTTCCTGATTTTGACCAGTGCCATAATCACATTTACATCCCTGTACCCCCTGAATCTACCTAGGGCGCTCTTGCTTTTTTCATTTTCTTTCCTTTCTTATCAATATTTTTTTGTGAATGAACTATGACCAACCTGAATTTTTCTATTTTATATCTTTAATAATCCTTTGTCAATTTTGAAGAACCATGATATATAAAATGTATATAGAGACCTTTAATCTATATAATTGCTCGTTCGGTCGGAAAATAAAAATAAATTTTCATTTTCCTTCCTCATTCGTAATTATGAAAATCATTGTCGGCCTAGGGAATCCAGGACAAAAATTTGAAAATACGCCCCATAATTTCGGCTTTATGGTGATTGACGCTTTTGCGGAAAAAGATAATTTTCCTGATTTTAAGGTATCCAAAAAATTTAACTCTTTAATTTCAGAGGATCGTTTGAACACAGAAAAAACAGTTTTAGCCAAACCCCAAACTTTTATGAATGAATCTGGTAAAGCCATTAAAAAAATAGTTTCGCATTACAAATTACCTCCTATTGATTTGATTATTGTCCACGACGACATTGATTTGCCCTTTGGCACAATTAAAATAGTCAAAAACCGAGGTTCTGCCGGACACAAAGGCATAGAATCAATTATTAAAGAATTAAGCAGTAAAAACTTCACCAGAATCCGATTAGGCATTAAACCAGGAAGACCTAACTCATATCAAAAAAAAGTTTCTGGTGCGAGGTTTGTCATTAAAAGGTTTAACCCAAGGGAAAAAACGATTGTTGCCGATACTATAAAGAAAACTGCTGACGCGATTGAATTTTTGGTTAAAGATGGGCTAGAAAAAGCAATGAATGAATACAACAAATAAAATTAAAGCCTAGAAATTTTTTGTTTCAGCTCATGGCCGTTGCAATGTTTTAATACCCCAAAATATGACTGCAGGGTTTGGTTGAATAAATCTTTTGATATCTTGCCCTTGTCAAAATCAAGGGATTTTAATTTTATCTTTTCCAGCATTCTCTTTTTTGTTTTTGTTCTTAAAATCCTATGATATGGGAGGTCAACGTAACCCAGAAAATCAATTCCTTGATGATGTTTTTTAATTATTACTTTACCTTTATGTAAAGACAATTTCAGTTTCTCTTTTAAGAACTCACTAATTACGGAAATAATACTTTCAAGATGTTCTCTATCACTAGTTAAGATAACGAAATCGTCGCAATAGCGGATATAATGTTTTATTCTCAAATTTTGTTTAATAAAATAATCCAATTCGTTAAGGTATATGTTGGCGAATAATTGGCTTGTAATATTTCCTAATGGAAGGCCTTTGTCGGACAATGTTGAAAAACTTTTAATGATTTTTTCTATTAACCAAACGGCGTTTGTGTCTTTAATTTTCTTTTTAATCAAAAAAGTCAGAATATCTTGGTCAATCGAATTAAAGAACTTTTTAATGTCGCATTTTAAGATAAAACAGGTTTTGGTTCTGTTTTTACTGGTTTTTCTGGCGAACATCTGAAGTCGGCTGACCGCTTTATGTGTTCCTTTGGCGTTTCTACAGGAATAAGAATCGAATATGAATGATTTGTCGAAAATAGGATACAAAATTCTGAATATGGCGTGGTGCAAAACTCTGTCTCCTACGCAGGCTTTATGGATTTTTCTAGGTTTTGGGTCGCAGATGTTAAATGATGTATAATCAGAATGAGAATAGATTTTTATTTTTAATTCGTGATGGAGTTCAAAAATATTGTTTTCTAAATTGTATTCAAACTCCTGAACGTCTTTCTTTTTTCTTTTTCCTTTTTTAAATTCGTCCCAAGCTAAAAACAAGTTATCAAGAGAAATAATCTCTTTAAACATATTATATCTCTGGATATAATTATTACGCTCGGTCGAAGAACAAAAATAAATTTTTTCTCTTCTCTCTCGCTTATAATTATGGAAAACTTTTCCTCTAATCCCCCCCCCCAACCAGTTTAATTTGCCAATTTTGCATAGAGTTTATGAATTATATAAATTATTTTACCAATATGAGCAACACCTTCCTCAAAAAGATCGCTATTGTATCGGACAAAAATGCGAAAAAATAATTTTAGATATTTTAGAACTGATTATTGGAACAATTCAGTCACCTAAAAATAGAAAACTAGAACTACTGAATGAAGCAAGCATAAAGTTAAATATTTTAAGAATAATTATTCGTTTATCAAAAGATATAAAAGCATTAGACTTTAAAAAATATATTACCCTACAGGAAAATATAAATGAAATAGGAAGAATGCTAGGTGGCTGGATAAAATCACTAAAATAATCTTTAACAAAACACCCCAAATGGGGTGTTCATCTTTGATAGAGAAGGAAGTTCCTAACGGAGGAAAGGCCGATGTTGTCATTGCGATTGTCATCCCAGTAGTTGTTGACATTGAGACCACTTGAGTCGAAGTTACCGATATTGACACGGTTGCCGTCCGAGTTAAGAATTTGCCCATTTTTATCCAAACCACTGAAAGTTGTCTTTATTTTAATAGAAAGATTCCTTTCTGTATTTTATTCGGGAGCAGTCTCCTAGGCGACATCTCCGCTAAAAACGGGCAAGAAGTTCAGTCTTTATTAGATTAATTCTCGCGAGGCTAAGCCGTAACCCAACCTTCATTAACGAGATATTATATTTTATCAGTTTTAAAAAGAAAAATAAATGCCCCTCGACTGCTATGCAATCGAGGGGCTTCAAGGGTTCAATCTTCAAACATCAAAGATTCAAGACTAAACCTTCCTGACGGAGGAAAGGCCGATGAGGCCATGGCGAGTGCCATCCCAGTAGTGGCTGACATCGAGACCACTCCAGCCGAAGCTACCGACATCGACACGGAGGCCGTCCGAGCTAATATCCGAGCAATGAACATATACTTGCTCGAATAACCGCTCGTTAGTGGCCATAAAATGACCGATAATGGTGTAAACCATTACTTGGGCAGTTGGCGTTTCCTCATCCTTGGCGAGAAGCGATTGCTGCTCATTCCAGGTTTTGGAGGTCGAGTTGCTGACTGGCGTCTTGCGGACAAGTTGCCAGCTGACCTCGCCGTGTTCTTTGGCAAACTTTTCCTGGTTATGCCAGTCCTGGCTGTAGAACAATCCTTTGTCCTGCACCTTTCCACGAATCTCGAGGATCGAGATTGGGAAGATTGCCACAAAGACATGAGTGTCCTTGCACTCCTGGAGAACGGCTTCGGAGAACGGAATCTCGGAGAGGATGGCGAGTTGCTGCTTCGTGGAATTAACCCCGAAGTGCTTGATCGCCTCCTCGACACCGAAGAAGTTCTTGCCCATGATTTCATGGGCGCGCTTCTGAGATGTCGTAGCTTCGTAACCACCTCTCTGAATCAACCCTACCACCTTTGTGGCAAGGTCGTTGCCCTTTGAGTCAATGACCTTCTGGGCAAGTTCGTCCGTGAGCCCCGCCTTCTCCATTTTGAGAAGAAATTCGTGCTCATTGTGCACCGAAATAGTGCGTTCATCTGCTTGGCTTACCATGGTATTCATAGCACACCTTCCTTTCTTATAAAGAACAAAAACTCGTTGCTGATTACCCGCAACTAGGCTATTAAGCACTATGCTTAATATGACTATATTATTGCAGCTACGCTGCATAATTACTCATTCGGTCGAAATGAGAACAAGTTCTCATTTCTTTCTTATTTTATAATTATAACAAATTATATTATTTATGTCAAGCTTTTGACAGAACTAACAATCGGTATTATAATTTAGGTAAAATGCAACCGGCACAAAATACCAGTCAGGTTTTAATCGTCTCAATTACCCCCTATTTTTTAGAAAAGGGGTTTTTGTGGTTTAAAGAAAATCTCAAAAAGATATTAAATGCTCAAAAGTCCCAAACATTTTTTCAAGATAATGTTTTATATTTGGAAAAAGATCAGGTTTTCAACCTGTCTCTGCTTTTAAGAAAATTGGAAGAAATGGGTTATGAAAAAGTTCTAAGGATTTCGGAACCGGGAGAATTTTCCCAGCAAGGCGGGATAATTGATGTTTTTCCTATAAATACAAAAAACGCTGTCAGATTTGATTTTTTAGGGAACAGAATTGAAACCATAGAATTATTAGATGCAGCGGTTGAAGATGAAGAAAAGGCAAAAGAAATACTAAAGAAAAAACTGAAATCCCAAAGGTTATTTTCTGATTTGAAGGGATTAAAACCCGGTGATTATTTAGTACATCTTGACCACGGCATAGGTAAATTCAATAATCTTCTGTCGCATAATAACGAAAACTATTATCTTTTAGAATATAGCGAAGGGGATAAACTTTATGTGCCCTTGGGCCTTGAAAGAAAACTATCCCGATATGTCGGTTTTGTCGAACCGAAAGTTTCCCGCCTGGGTTCTTCTTTGTGGCAAAAAACAAAAAAGAAAATTAAAGAAGGGGCTGAAAAACTGGCAAAAGAATTGCTCGGGATTTATGCAAAAAGAGAGATTGCTAAAAGACCTGCTTATCTGCCCAACGATGAATTTGATTCAGCAATTTCTTCAAATTTCAAATACGAAGAAACGCCAGACCAATCACAAGCAATTCAGGAAGTAATGAAAGACCTGGAAAAAACAAAACCAATGGACCGACTGGTCTGCGGCGATGTCGGATTCGGCAAAACCGAAGTCGCTTTAAGGGCAGCGGTTAAGGTTGTAAAGTCCGGCTATCAAACGGTTTTAATCGCACCAACAACAATTCTGGCTGACCAACATTTCCAGAATATTAAGAGCAGATTACAAGGATTACCAATTAAGGTTGCACTTTTAACTCGACTCCAATCGAAAAAAGAACAGAAAAAAATTATTGAAGATTTGAAAAACAATAAAGTTGATATTTTAATAGGCACGCACCGGATTTTGTCTGGCGATATTGTTCCGCTACTTTTTCAAAGGGACGAAACCGGGCTTTTGATAATTGATGATGAACAAAGGTTCGGCGTCAGACAAAAAGAAAAGTTAACGCAGTTGAGAAGCAAGATTGATATTTTGTCTTTATCGGCCACTCCCATCCCCCGCACCCTCTATCTTTCCCTCTCATCTTTAAGAGACGTAAGTCTTATCCAAACCCCGCCCGAAGGCAGATTATCAGTTAAAACTTTTATCCTCCCTTGGTCAATAAAAATTGTTAAAATGGCAATCGAACAAGAACTAAAACGCGGCGGCCAGGTTTATTATCTTCATAACCGAGTGGAGACAATTGATTTAACCAAAAAAGCGCTCCAAGATTTATTGCCCAATGTAAAATTTGCTATCGTTCACGGCAGAATGAGAGAAAAGGAATTAGTAAAAATAATGGATAATTTCCAACAAAAATCTATTAACGTTTTGATAGCAACAACTATTATTGAAAATGGTTTGGATATTCCAAATGTAAATACTTTAATAGTGTCTGATGCTACCCGGCTCGGATTATCCCAAGCCTATCAAATAAGGGGCAGGGTCGGCCGTTCCAATATTCAAGCTTTCGCCTACTTTTTTTATAATAAACAACTGAAAGGAAAAGCAGCTATAAGGTTGGCTGTTTTGAAAGAAGCCGAAGAATTGGGATCTGGCTATCGTGTTGCAATGAAAGATTTGGAATTAAGAGGAGCGGGCAATATTTTGGGAAAAGAGCAGTCAGGCAGCATTAATAAAGTCGGTCTGAACTTATATTGCCAGATGGTCGCTGAAGCGGTTGAAAAATTCAAAGAATAAAAAAAACTAGCCTTTCAGCTAGTCGTTGGAACAGAATCTTTTTTAGGAATTGGATTCATTTTTAAAGCATCAAAAACCGCAAGAGAAACTGAGGAAACTATTCCTTTTTTTTTGCCATTCACTTTAGCAATCATCTTTCCGCTTTCAATCCTAGCGGCTGACTCGACTTCGTCGAATTCCACCTCAATTCCGGATTCAAGGGTTAAAACATCACCGGGAACAATAAAACCATTAAACTTTACTAAAGCAATCTCTCTGGCGGCAAAAGCTTTGTTAATTAAAAGCGGAGACATTTCAGGATGTTTGCTAATAAGTACTCCGAGAAGCTGAAAAGCCATCTCTGGTATTTCAACCCCTCTCATAACGGGCATCCCTGGAATCGGTTCATGACCCTCACAAACCTCTGCCGTTACAAGAAATTCTCCAACGACTTTATTTTCCATAATAATAACTTTATCCAAAAGCAACATTCTGCCACGATGGAATAAAATTGTCATAATTTCTTCTTTATCAACAATAATTTCTTTTTTGCCAACAAAAAAATCACCAATCCATTTAATTACTCTTTTCATATTATTCTCCCATAAAAATGTTGTCTAAGAGCTGGTTTAGATTCTACATTAAAATCCTAAAATTTCAAGGGTTCTGGTCTTTTGTGCTATAATTGCAAGCGAGGGAGGAGAAGAAAAAAACATTTTTATTCTCCGACCGAGTGCACAATTATGTGGTAATAACCACAATAATTATTAGAATGGAAGAGATAAAACAGATAAAAATCGAGGACAGAAACTATCCCGAATTGCTCAAGAGGATTCCTGATCCGCCGAAGGTTCTGTATTTCAGGGGTGAATTTAAAAAGGAAGAATTCTGTTTCGGGGTAGTCGGCACAAGAAGATATTCTGCTTATGGCAGACAATCAACCTTTGATATTGTCGGAAAGCTAGCTGAAAAAGGACTAACAATTGTTTCTGGATTAGCGCCCGGGATAGATACATTCGCTCACCAGGTATGCGTTGAAAGAAAGAAAAGGACAATTGCTGTTTTGGGGACGGGTTTGGATGAAAAGAGTATTTATCCCCAATCAAACCTAAAACTAGCAAGAAAAATTATAGAAACAGGCGGATGTTTAATATCAGAACTGCCCCCCGGAACTCCGGGTTCAAAGTTTACTTTTCCCAAAAGAAATCGTATTATATCGGGACTATCTCGCGGGCTTTTGGTGGTTGAGGCAAAGAATAAATCCGGCTCTTTAATTACGGCCAAATATGCTTTTGAACAAAACCGACCCCTGTTTGCCGTACCCGGCCCTATTTATTCTTCCAATTCGGCCGGACCTCACAAATTAATAAAAAAGGGAGCCAAATTAGTTGACAATCCCAATGATATCCTGCAAGAATTAAACCTGCCTGTTTTGGAAAATAAAAATGACGAGACAAACAGTGTTCATAATTTAGAGGAGTTATTAATTCTCAGGGTTTTAAAAGAGGAATCATTACATATTGATAAAATAATAGAGAAAACAAAATTAAAAACCACTACTGTTGCTAGCACCCTCGCGGTTTTAGAAATACAGGAAAAGGTAAGAAACCTTGGGGGAAATGTCTACGGAGTGATACATTAAATTTATGAATTTAGTTATCGTTGAAAGCCCAACCAAGGCAAACACAATTCAAAAGTTTTTAGGAAGCGATTATAAAGTACTTTCTTCTTTTGGCCACATAAGAGATTTACCAAAGAATGAATTGGGGGTGGACGTTGAAAATGATTTTACGCCAAGATACGTTATTCCACCAAAAGCCAAAAAAACCTTGTCTGCGTTAAAAAAAGAGATCAAGAAAGACACTAAAACCATACTGGCCACCGATGAAGACCGGGAAGGAGAAGCAATCGCCTGGCACTTATCAGAAGTTTTAAAATTGGAAAAACCAGAAAGAATCGTCTTCCATGAAATCACTAAAACAGCTATTAAAGAGGCGATCCAAAATCCAAGATCTATTAATATGGATTTAGTTGATGCCCAGCAGGCAAGAAGGATTTTAGACAGAATAGTCGGATATAAGCTTTCTCCCTTCCTTTGGAAAAAAGTTGCCAAGGGCCTTTCAGCCGGCAGGGTTCAGTCAGTAACCGTAAGGTTAGTTGTTGAAAGGGAAAGAGAAATAGAAAAGTTTGTACCGCAAGAATATTGGACCATTGAGGCTTTATTTAAAAAAGAAAATAACGAATTTAAAACAACTCTAGTCAAAAAGGACGAAAAACCGATAGATAAATTGGATATTAAATCAAAAAAAGAGGCTGATGAAATTGTAAGTGATTTAGAGGGCGCGCAATATAAAGTAATAAATATTGAAAAAAAAGAAACGAAGAAGAACCCTTTTCCTCCGCTTACCACCAGCACCCTGCAGCAAGAGGCCTGGAAACGACTCCGCTATCCGGCTAAATTCACTATGAAAATAGCCCAGGATCTTTATGAAGAGGGTCATATTACTTACCATAGGACTGATTCGGTTAACCTATCTAAAACAGCTTTGTTTTCAGCCAAGAAATTCATTGAGGAAAATTACGGTGAAAATTATTGGTCGGGCTATTTAAGACAGTATAAATCAAAAGGAAGAACCCAAGAAGCTCATGAGGCAATTAGACCAACTTATGCTGAAAATGCACCCGAAAAATTAAAACTAGATGACAAACATTTAAAGATTTACAAACTTATTTGGCAAAGGTTTATCGCCTGCCAGATGGCTCAAGCTATATTTGATGCAACGACTATTGATGTTGATGCTAAAAATTACGGTTTCCGGACAACGGGCCAAATCTTAAAGTTTGATGGTTTTTTAAAAATCTACCCTATGAAATTTACTGAGGAGCAACTGCCGGATTTAGAAAAAAACGAAGTTTTAAAATTAGTAAAAATCCTCCCCGACCAGCATTTTACAGAACCTAGCGCAAGATATAATGAGGCAACCCTGATTAAAGCTTTGGAACAGAATGGAATCGGCAGGCCGTCTACCTACGCTCCGATTTTATCCACCATCCAAGAAAGAAACTATATTGAAAAAAACGAACAAAGAAGATTTAAACCAACCGAAATCGGCTTTGTAGTAAATGATTTATTGGTAGAACATTTCCCAGAGGTTGTTGATGTGGATTTTACCGCCAAAATGGAGAAAGAATTAGACGAAGTAGCAGAAGGAAAGGATACATTAGTGAAAACCTGCAAAGATTTCTATACTCCCTTTTCTAAAAATTTAAAGGAAAAATATAAGGAAGTTTCAAAATCAGACATCACCGATAAACCAACAGACAAAGTCTGCCCGAAATGCGGTTCGCCCTTAATTGAGAAACTTGGAAGATTCGGCAGATTCTATGCCTGCTCTAAATTCCCCGAGTGTAAATACACCGAATCCTTACCAGAAAATAATTTAGGAATAAAATGCCCAAAATGCAACAAAGGCAAGATTGTTGAAAAAAGAACTAAAAGAGGAAAAATATTTTATGCCTGCAACCAATTCCCGAAATGCGAATTCGCTCTCTGGGATAAACCGATAAATGAAAATTGCCCAAAATGCGATTCCCCGCTTGTAGAAAAGGCAAAAAACATAAAATGTTCTAACAAAGAGTGTGATTATCGTTTAACAAAAAACAAAGATGTTCGATAAAATAGATAAAATTAGAAGTATAATCAAAAAATCTTCCAACCCAAAATTAATTGAGGAAGCATTTAGATTTGCTGAAACCGCCTATAAAGGTAAACAAAGAATTTCTGGTGAAAACTATATTGACCACACAACAAGAGTCGCTCTAATGCTTGATTCAATAAGTTCTGATCCTGAAATAATCGCTGCCGGCCTTTTGCATGATGTTTTAGACGATCTTCCGCAAACTATGGTGACCAAACAACTAAATGAGTTAGAAAGAAAATTCGGAAAAGAAATTGCGTTTTTTGTGGAAAGAAACCCGGAAATTCATAAGGTCCGCTATCCATTGCTAATAGATATAAAAGAAAAAACAAGGTTCACTAAAGAAAAATTTGAGAAACTCCAAAAGATGTTTTTCGCTTTGGCCCAGGATTTAAGGGTGGTTTTGATAGAATTAAGTTCCAGAATAGATAATTTGAATAATCTATTTTCTTTACCCCAAGAAAAACAAAAAATATACGCTCTGGAAACTTTAAAAATATTTGTTCCAATAGCTGAAAGATTGGGCATCTGGGAGATAAAATCCCGACTTGAAGATCTTTCTTTTTCTTATCTTTTCCCAGAAAAATTTACTTGGTTGAAGTCTTATATCAAAACAGAATATGAGGAAAGAAAAAAGTATCTTAAATCTTTCTCTAAGCATCTTAAAAAAATACTAGGAAAAGAAAGGATTCTGGTTTTGGATATGAACTGGCGGCCGAAAAGTTATTGGAGCACCTACAAAAAACTGCTGAAAAAGAATATGGACATTGAAAAGGTTCATGATTTATTGGCTCTACGGATAATAGTTAAAGATATTAAAAGTTGCTATAAAACCCTAGGAATTATCCATAAATATTATAAACCTCTTTACGAGGAGATTGATGATTACATAGCCAAGCCAAAATCAAATGGTTATCGTTCTTTACACACTACGGTTTTTTGCGAAAAGGGACATATTACAGAAATTCAGATTAGAACGCCTATAATGCATAGGGAGGCAGAATATGGTATCTGCGCCCACTGGGCTTACAAAGAAAAAATTGACCTGAAAAAAGATAAGGAAAACCTTGAATTTATAAAAGAAATCCCGGAATTTTGGAGAACCTTTAAAATTGATTTCTACAAAAACCAAGTTTTTGTTTTTACTCCGCGTGGCGATGTAATTATTTTGCCCGAAAATGCGACACCTGTTGATTTTGCCTATGCAGTGCATTCAGATATCGGAAATCATTGTGAAGCGGCTAAAATCAATAATAAAATTGCTAATTTGTCCCAACCTTTAAAAAACGGCGATATTGTAGAAATTATTGTAAATAAAAAAAGAAGCCCTTCAACGGACTGGTTAAAGTTTGTAAAAAGTAATTTGGCTATCTCGCAAATTAAAAAAGAACTAACAAAAAAAACCATACTGAATAAGATCGCTTCTTTGGGTAAAATTCCCTCTTTTGTTAAAAGAAAGGTTTTTGAGGTTTCAGAAAGAATTACAAAAAAAGCCATGCCTGCCGGCAAACAAAAAAAACCAGAAAAAGAAAAAACGCAGGAAATTTACATTGCCGGCGAAAAAGGAATTTTGGTTCACAAAGCTAAGTGCTGCAACCCTGAACCAGGTGATAAAATTATAGCCTATATTTCAAAATATAGAGCTGCTGTTCTGCATAAAACATCTTGCAAAAATTTCAAGAAATTAGCGGAAAAAAACCCGGAAAGAGTTATCGAGGCCTCCTGGGGTAAGGATTGAAAATTACTCTTAAAAGTGATATAATATAGAGAAAGCCGGGGTGGTGAAATTGGCAAACACGCAGGTTTCAAAAACCTGTGAGCGCAAGCTCTTGAGGGTTCAAGTCCCTCCCTCGGCACCAACTATATGAGAGGTTATTTTCGCAATACTATTCTTAATAAAGATAAACTTCTGCAGTCCTATATTATAGGGCTAGCTATCGGCGATGGAAATCTATCTAATCCAAACGGCCGCGCAACAAGATTAAGAATTACCTGCGACAAAAAATATCCGTTATTAATTAAGCGGATAGCTAATTCATTAAAGGCGTTGCTACCTATTAATAAAGTAAGTATTGTTAATCGCAAAGAAAATTGCGTAGATGTAAGTATTTTTTCCAATCATTTAGAAAAATTACTCGGCTGGAAGGCTGAAAATGGTTCAAAGATGGCACAAAAAGTATCAATACCAAGTTGGATAAAACAGAAAAACGAATATAAAATTAGTTGTTTAAAGGGATTAATAGAAACAGACGGTTCAATTTATTCTGACAGAAATTATAAAATGATGATGTTTACTACAATAATTAATAAACTGGCAAAAGATTTTTATGGGATGATTGTTTCACTGGGTTTTAATCCTCATATCTATAGAATAGAAAGGAAAACTAATATATATAATTTTAACAAACAAATAGAGTATAACATTAGATTATCTAAAAACGTTTTAAAATTTTTAGATTTAGTCCGACCGGAAAAAAGTTAGTTTTTTCTACGGCACTTAAATAAAAACGGGGGTAAACCCCCGTTTTTATTTACAAGAATAGTTTATCTTTTTATCTCTCGTTCCAATCAACTCGAGTGTTATTCCTCGAAGCGTCTTTTTCGGTAAATCCTTGGGGATACCGTTTTTTTAGTTTATCTAAGTTCTCCTGTAATATTTTATCTAGATCCCATCCAAAGAAGTTGCAGATCATTGCCATATACCACATCATATCTCCAAGATTTTCTTTAACACCGGCTTTCTGATCGTTCCCATGAGAAAAGGTTTTTTTAATACAACCTGCTACGTCTCCTCCTTCGCCAGCAATACCCAATCCCCAAGTCATAATTTCTTTTTCTGGGTTATCAAACTTTTTTGCAGTTGTTTTACAAAATTCTTGATATTCTTTTAAAGTCATAGTTTTATAATTGGCAACGAGCAAGGAATGAAAATTTATTTTAATTCCGAGCGAGTGAACCAATTATATAAATATTGAAGATATTTCTATTTTTTAAATTTTAATAATTTACTAATTAACCAGCCGGAAAAAATACCGACCACTGCTCCGGCTAAAATATCCAATGGCCAATGTACTCCGACGAATATTCTGCTTGTGGAAACCAGAAAAGCACCCGCAAAAAAGAGAACACCAACTTTTTTATTATACAAATACACCACCATTGCTAAACCAAAAGTAAAAGAAGCGTGACCAGAGGGGAAAGATTGTTGGTTTACTTTATCTATCAGTAAATTAATATTGCTATCTATAAATGGTCTTAGGCGCGGTTTAAACAAACGAATTAGCCCCGTAATAACAAACCTGGCCGTTAAAGCCGAGGATAAAGCAATAAAAATTATTTTCCAGTTTTTTCTTGATTTAAGTAAAAACAAGAATAAAGCTGCTATCATCAGATACACGAAATATTTTGCGAAGAATACGCCCAAAATATCAAGCCACTCCCATTTGAAAGCAAGCTGGTTGATTAATTGGAATAATTGGTAGTCTAAATTCTTAATAATGTCTAAAATCATTTTGCATTTTGATTAAGTTTTACTAAATTTTCTAACAAGCAGGCAACAGTCAAAGGCCCCACTCCTCCCGGCACAGGGGTAATGAACTTTGCCTTTTTGGCAACTGATTTGAAATCAACATCACCGATTAATTTGCCCTGCTTTAAGCTGGTACCGGCATCAATAATTATTACTCCTTTTTTTACCATAGAACCATTTATCAAATTCGGTTTTCCAACCCCCGAGATTATAATGTCGGATTTTTTAAGGAAGTTGTAAGCATCTTCGGTAAATTCATTAATTATAGAAACTGTTGCTTTTTGTTTTAATAACCAGATAGCCAGGGGGAAACCGACTAATCTGCCAGCCCCGACCAAAAGGATATCTTTGCTTTTCACTGAAATTTTATAACTGTTTAATAGGTGCAATATGGCCCCAACCACAGGCGGTAAAACAGATAAATTACCCGTATAAAATTTCCCCAGGTTCTTTTCAGATAAAATATCAACATCTTTGTCTTGAAGTATAATATTCAAAATTTCCTGGTCTTTTTCCCTCAAATGTTTAGGGAGGGGTAACTGTACAATGGCACCAGAAACATCTGGGTTTTTGTTTGTTCTTTCTATTTCTTTTTTAAGTATAGGAAAAGAAGTTTTGTTGGGAAGTTTTAATAGCGAAAATTTTATTCCGACTTTCCTACAAGCAATTTCTTTTTGTTTGACAAATATTTTAGAAACTTGGTCATCACCCACTAAAACCACAACCAATTTTAATTTAAGGTTCTTTTTTTTAATTTCTTTTTTAAGGTTTCCTAGAATTTCTTGTGCTATTTTTTTACCATTTAAAAGTTTCATGGTAGGGGAAACTTTTTACAAAAACTTTTTATCTTTTTTCTGATTTTGGGGACAGATTTAGAACTAGAAATAACCTCGTTTATCCAACCGGCGATTTGTTTCATTTCTTTTTCCTTCATTCCTCTTGTAGTGATAGCCGGAGTACCTATTCTAATACCAGAAGGATTAAACGGCGGATTCGGGTCATAAGGGATAGTGTTTTTATTTATTGTAATTCCTGCTTTTTCCAATCTATATTGGGCTTCTTTGCCAGAAATATTTTTATTTCTTAAATCTATTAAGATTAAGTGATTATCAGTGCCGCCAGTAACTAAATTAAAACCATATTTTTTAAGTTCTTCTGCCAATACCTGGCAGTTTTTTACAATTTGCTTTCCATATCTTTTAAAAGCCGGAGTTGCCGCTTCTTTCAGGCAAACCGCCAAAGCAGCGATTTGGTTCTCATGTGGACCGCCTTGCAAGCCAGGGAAAACCGTTTTGTTAATTTTATCCGGCAGATTCGGATCTTTTCTAAAACCCTCTTCTGTAACCATTATCATACCCCCTCTAGGCCCCCGTAGGGTTTTATGGGTAGTTGTAGTAACAATATGTACATAAGGAACAGGACTTGGGTGTACGCCAGCAATAACTAAGCCTGCGATATGAGCGATGTCAGCTGCCAAATATGCGCCAACAGAATCAGCAATATCGCGGAATTTTTTCCAATCAAAAATCCGCGGATAAGCAGTGGCGCCAACCCAAATCAGTTTTGGTTGGGCTTCTTTAACAAGTTTTTTTATTTCTCCGTAATTAAACATTTGTGTTTTTTTATCTACGCCGTATTGGACTGATTTGAAAAATTTAGCAGAAAAATTGACTTTCCAACCGTGGGTTAAATGTCCGCCATGTGGCAAAGAAAGCCCCATTATAGTATCTCCTGGTTCGCAAACCGCCATATAGACCGCTTGGTTCGCCGGAGAACCGGAATATGGCTGGACATTGGCATGAGGCACTTTAAACAATTTTTTAGCCCTCTCAATACATAAATTTTCAATTTTGTCATAATATTCAAGTCCGGCATAATATCTTTTTCCAGGATAACCCTCGGCGTATTTATCGGTAAGAATAGACCCTAGCGCCTCACGAACTGCGGGGCTCGTGTGATTCTCCGATGGAATCATTTCAAGAGAAGTTTTTTGTCTCTCGGTTTCCAATTCTATTAATTTTGCGATTTGGGAATCTGCTTTTTTGAGTTTCATAATTAAATAGTTTACTATTTCTATATTATTTTCTTAATATTTTTAGTTGTTTTTTGGTTAAATCTACGACTTTTGATGGTTTGTTTTTTGGCAAATCACCAGCATCTATAGTAAGGTCGGGCCCCACCTTTTGATTTTTGAACTGTTCTAAAACTTCTTTTATTTTTGTCGTTGCCATCCTGCCAGAAATATTGGCCGATGTTTGGGCGATTGGCTTTTTAAATTTTTCTAAAATAGAATTAAGCACTTCGTAATCTGGCATTCTTATTCCAATTGTGCCTTTTTTGTAAACTAACGGTGATAATTTATATGGTTTTTTAGCTTTTAAAATTACGGTTAATTTATTATTTTTCAAAAACCTTTCCTGTTTTTTGTTAATATGAACAATTTTCTTCGCGGCAACAATATTTTTTACAAAAACAGCTAATGGTTTTGATTTATCCCTTTCTTTTATTTTAAAAATTTTATTAACTGCTTTTTTATTTTCGGCATCGCAAATTAATCCATAAACAGTATCGGTGGGGAAAATTAAAACTTTTCCACTCTTCAGGCCTTTTAAAATAATTTTAAGATTTTCTTTTTTGGCAGTAATTATTTTCACCTTTTAAAAACTTAGAACATTTAATTATATCCCCGGGATTGCCGAAGTCCAACCATCTATCGTCAATTTTGACTACTTTTACTTTTTTATCTTTAGCTAAAAGAGTAATCACATCGGTAATCTCGTATTCGCCGCGAGGAGACTTCTTGATTTTAGGAAGTTTATCAAAGACCTCGGGAGTAAATTTATACATTCCTGTGTTGATTAAATTTCCGACATATTTTTTTGGCTTCTCAATAATCTCTTTAAGAAACCCATTATCAGTAATCAGGATGCCGTATTTTTCGGGATTTTCGTGAACCAAACCCGCCACGTAATTATAATTATCGTCCTTTGTCATCTCTTTTAAATCTCTGACGGAATATAAATTGTCGCCACAAACAAATAAAAACTGTTTTCCTTTTAGAATATCTTTAGTGCACATTAAAGGGCATGCCGTTCCATATATTTTTTCTTTTGGACCCAAAATATCAAATTGGTTAACAACCGTTGCTTTATAGCCGTATTCTTTTAAAAACTGTTTCATTAAATCACTGGCGTGGCCAACAACTAGAATAATTTCTTTGTAGCCGGCTTGCAGAAGATTGTCTAAAACATACGCTAAAAAAGGTTTTCTATTAACCTTTATCAGATGTTTTGACTTATTTTTTGTAAGGTGCAGCATCCGGGCACCCTGCCCTGCCGCAGCCACAATAACTGTTTTAATCATAACTATGAGTGAGGAAGAAATAAAAATTAATTTTTATTTAGACCGAACGATTAGTTATATAAATTACGTTAATTTCTATTAACTAAATTGAATGCCTTTTTATTTAATTCTAAATATTTTATAGGGACGATTTTCTTGATTGCCTTTAAAATTGAATTGGCTTTCAAGGGAATTATTTTTTTAAATATACAATATCCCAAAAGATAAACCCCGCTAACCACTCCATTCTGCAATTCTTTTTTGCAAATTTCCGATGCGGGAATTAAGTAAAGGCGCTTTTTTAATAGAGATTTTATTTTCTGCTCGATTTTTTCGCGACTAAATCCGCCCCGATAAAGAACATAATCATTATTTACTGCAAAGATGGTTTTTGAGTGAGAAAGGGGAATTTTTCTTGCACCCTCTTGAGTTTCCAAACTTATTACCAAATCCGCCTTCTTTCCATCAATTAACGGACTGTATATTTTTTTTCCGAACCTGATGTGGGTTTCAACGCTTCCGCCTCTTTGAGAAAGCCCGTGCAGTTCAGATGTTTTTACATCATAACCTTCCGATAGAGCGGCTTCAGCTAAAATCTGAGTTAAAGTAATTAACCCCTGACCGCCTACACCGGCAATTATAATATTAAAAGAATTTTTAACCATTTTTTTGTTTTTTAATAAGTAGAGCGCAAATTCTGCGAGCCACGATTAAAGAAACTTCTTTTTTATTTAAAAACTCTTTAATGGTACTTTCATATTCTTTAATATTTACCGGGTCTATCACTTTTATATTTTTTACCCCGCAGGCAACGGCGATTTCTTCTGGTTTTAATATGGCCGTATCTTCACCCATTCCGGTTTTTCCAATACCAGGATTTGTCTGATGACCGGTCATTGCAGTAGTGCGATTGTCTAAAACAATAATTAAGGGGCTGGATTTATTAAAAACCGTGTTTATTAAAGCGGAGATGCCGGCATGGAAGAACGTTGAATCGCCCATTAAAGCTATCACTTTTTGCTTTTTTGTCGCTTTCATAATGCCATGTCCTATACCAACAGACGAACCCATTGAGAAAAGATAATCTTGCAAATTAAATTGGGGCATCCCGGCCAACATATAGCAGCCGATATCACCGCCAAATATTATGTTTTTTGAAGTTAGTTTTTTAAGTATGGAAAAAGTTAAAAGATGGGGGCATCCCAAACAGGGATTGGGATATCTTTTGGGAATTATTTCTTTTACTTCGGGAATTTGATATTTTCTGCCTAAAATTTTTGCTAATGCGAAGGTAATTTTATTAGCGTTTAATTCACCAATTGGAGACAAAAGGTTTTTCCCGAAAATCTGCAATTTTGGATTAATATCTTTTGCTAAAGCAGTAATTTCTTTCTCAAGATAACCTTCCAACTCTTCAACCACTAAAACTCTGTTTAACTTTTTAATAAACGGTTGTATTATTTTTTTCGGCAATGGGTAGAAAAACCCGAGTTTTAAAACCGGAATATGAAGATTTAATTCTTTCAATGCCTCCAATGTGTGCAAATAAGAAACACCGGAAGTAATTATTCCAACTTTAGCTGTGTTCCGAACTCCGCTAACTTTATTTAGAGGGGATTTTTCGGCAAAATCGCGGATTTTTTCTATCTTTTCTAATAATTCTTTTTTCATTTCTAAAACCCTTGGCGGCATTGTAACAAACTGATGCGGGTTTTTTATAAATTCGCCTGTTTTTTGGGTCCCAGTGTTCACCTTTGGGTCTATTACCACTGGCATTCTTTGGTGCGCTACTCTTGTGGTGGTTTTGACAATAACCGGGAGTTTGAACTTCTCTGAAAGTTTAAAGGCAAACTTGGTAAAATCTTTTGCTTCTTGAGGATCTGCTGGCTCTAATATGGGAATATGAGCCAAATAAGCAAAAGCCCTAGAATTCTCTTCTGATTGGGCAGAACTCCAGCAAGAAGGATCATCTGCAACTATAATTACCATAGGACCTACTACGCCAGTGTATAAAAGGGGTATTAAAGAATCTAAACAAACATTTACTCCAAAACTCTTCATCGCTACCAGAGATTTTAAACCAGAAAAACTAGCGCCGATTGCCGCTTCCAGGGCCACCTTTTCGTTGGTGGAAAATTCGAAATAGACACCGTTCTCTTTTGCTATTTTAGAAAAAACATTTCCGATTTCCGAACTGGGGGTGCCAGGATAAGCAGAAACAAAATTAACGCCTGCTTCTAAAGCGCCTTGTACGATTGCTTCGTTGCCCAACAAAATCTTTTTTATCATACAACAATATTTATCAATTTATTCTTTATAAATACTACTTTTTTTATTTTTTTATCTGCTATCCATTTTTTGATTTTTTCTTGTGATAAAGCTATTTCTTTTGCCTTATTTTCAGAAATATCCACTGCAACCTCTATTTTATCACGCACTTTGCCATTTATTTGGATTACCAAAGTTATTTTTTCTTCTTTAATCAGTTTCGGATTATAAACCGGCCATTTTTGAAGGTGAACACTCTTTTTAAAACCAGACAGCGACCAAAGTTCTTCTGTAATATGGGAGGCAAAAGGAGCAAATAAAATTAATAATTTTTCAATAACATCTTTACCGGTTTTATCTTGGTTACTGGAAACCAAATTAGAAAATTCCATAAAAGCCGCGACTGCCGTGTTAAATTTAGCATTATCTAAATCTTCTGTAATTTTTTTAATCAGTTTATTAAAAGCAGATTGGATCTCTTTATTTGATTTTTTATTGTTTATACAGGACAAAACTAAATTCCAAAATCTGTCTAAAAATCTTCTTACTCCAATTATACCCTTCGTGTCCCAAGCGATCATCTGGTCAAAAGGCCCCATAAACATCTCGTAAAGCCGGAGGCTGTCGGCCCCATATTGTTTGATAATATCATCTGGATTTATAACATTGCCCCAGGATTTGGACATTTTTCTACTGTCTTGGGCTAAAATAATACCGTGGGAAGTTCTTTTGGCATAGGGCTCTGACTGCGGAACAACCTTAATATCGTACAAGAACTTATACCAAAAGCGGGAATATAAAAGATGCAAAGTTGTATGTTCCATCCCTCCGTTATACCAGTCAACCGGTATCCAGTATTTTAGTTTTTTAGGATCAGTTATTTTTTTATCATTTTTGGGATCCAAATAGCGCATAAAATACCAGGAGGATCCAGCCCAATTAGGCATTGTGTCTGTCTCTCTTTTAGCCGGTCCTTTGCATTTCGGACATTTTACCTTAATCCAAGAAGAAATAGCAGCTAAGGGCGATTCGCCAGTACCTGTTGGCTGATATTTTTTCACAAAAGGAAGCTTAACCGGCAGATCTTTTTCTAACACAGGAACCTGCCCACACTTTTTACAATGGATTATCGGAATCGGCTCTCCCCAGTAGTGTTGACGCGAGAAAACCCAATCTCTTAATTTGTACTGGATTGTCTTCCGGCCTAATTTTTTCTGTTCCAACCATTGAGTAATTATTTTAATTGCTTTTTCTGATGAAAGACCATCAAATTCTCCCGAGTTAATCAAAGCGCCATAATCAGTAAATGCTTCTTTTTTAATATCGCCGCCAGAGACCACTTCTTTTATTGCCAGTTCATATTTTTTAGCAAATTGATAATCTCTAGCATCATGCGCCGGCACCATCATTACTGCCCCGCCGCCATAAGCAGCCACAACGTAATCTCCAACCCAAATAGGCACTTTTTCGTTATTTAAAGGATTTATACAATAAGCGCCGGTAAATACGCCTGTTTTTTCTAGGTTTATCCTTTCAAACTCGCTTTTTTGTTTTGATTGTTTTATATATCTTTTTACTTCTGTTTCTTTTTCTTTTTTTGTAATTTCTTGAACCAAAGGATTTTCTGGGGATATAACGACAGCGGTAGCACCGAATATAGTGTCTATTCTGGTAGTAAACACCGTAATCTTTTTATCGGTTTTTTCTAATTTAAAATCAACTTCTGTACCAAAAGATTTTCCAATCCAATTTATCTGCTGAGCTTTTATCTTTTCCAAATAATTAACCTTATCTAAATCTTTAATCAGCCGATCGGCATATTTTGTAATTTTTAACATCCATTGTTCCTTTTCTTTTATTGTTGCCTGTGCTCCACATCTCTCACATTCACCATCTACCACTTCCTCGTTAGCTAAACCGATCTTACAAGATGGACACCAGTTAATCGGCATCTTTTTTTTATAGGCCAAGCCATTTTTGAAAAGTTGTAAAAAAATCCATTGGGTCCACTTATAGTATTTTGGGTCAGTGGTGTTTATTTCTCTTTCCCAATCAAAAGAAAGGCCTAAACTCTTCATTTGGCGTTTAAAGTTAGCGATATTTTTCTTTACGGTAATTGAGGGGTGAATGCCGGTTTTAATAGCATAATTTTCTGCCGGTAAGCCAAAAGCGTCCCAGCCCATGGGGTATAAGACATTAAATCCCTGCATTCTTTTTTTCCGGGCAACTGCGTCTAAAGCGGTATAGCTTCTCACATGGCCGACATGAAGACCATCACCCGAAGGATAAGGAAACTCAACTAAAATATAAAATTTCGGGCCCAGCCTCTTTTGCGAAGGGGCTGGGTTTTGCGCCCGATAAAAACCTTTCTTTTCCCAAAAATTCTGCCATTTTTTTTCAATTTTCTGGGGGTTATATTTAATGGACATTATATTCAAATTTAATATTCTATAATAGCATAAACAGGCTTTTTTAAAAGACCCTTGTTCTTGTTCGTGGAAAACTAAATTCTGAATAATTCTCTTGCGTTTTGAGCAGTAATTTCCGCCACCTTTTCGTAATCGAGGCTTTTTAGTTCTGCGATTCTTCGAGCAACATATTTTACAAAAATCGGTTCGTTTCTCTCGTTCCCCTCTTGGGGCGGAGTTAAGTAGGGACAATCTGTTTCAAGTAAAATGCTTTCTAATGGAATTTGTTTTATTATTTCATCTAGATTTAGTTTAAAAATAATGCCGTTTAACCCGATATAAAAACCCATATCAACATATTTTTTAGCATCTTCTAGGGTGCCTGTAAAACAATGGATAACACCCCTAACATCTTTGTTTTTTTCTAAAATAGCTATCAAATCCTGATGAGCCATCCGACAATGGAAAATAACTGGCAGTTTCAGTTCTTTTGCCAAATTTAATTGTTTTATAAAAAATTCTTTTTGCCGTGCTTTAAATAATTCTAATTTTGTTTTTGTTTTAGGCCGATAATAATAATCCAAACCAATCTCGCCTATAGCAACAACCCTCTGGCTATCGCTCAGGGCCAGCTTTTTGTATTTATCAATATCAAGGCTATCTTTGTTCGTTTCATCGCCCTCCTGTTCATTGGTGTCTTTTTTTATCTTGAAAAAATCACCGGCCAGGTGAATTGGATGCAATCCAATCGCGGCATAAACTCCTTGCTCATATTTTCTTGCGATATCAATTGCCAGCTTGCTATTGTCATAATTTGAACCAACATTAATAACCCAAACATTTTCT
This sequence comes from Patescibacteria group bacterium, assembly GCA_018895235.1. Lineage (GTDB taxonomy): Bacteria > Patescibacteriota > Minisyncoccia > Minisyncoccales > Staskawiczbacteraceae > JAHIOM01. Next base: position 59,943 of record JAHIOM010000013.1, read on the forward strand.
TTTTGGGTTTTTTTAACAACTTCATCTAAATCGTCTTTGTAAGCAGAGAAATTAAGATGGGCGTGGGTATCGAAAAGCATTTTTTTATCTTATCAGATTTCTTGGCAATGAAAAAGGCGCAACTTTCGTTGTGCCCTTATTATTAGAACATTTAATCCGGCTATTCATCGGAATGTTTTTGAGGATCTTGTGATCCATCTTTCTTTTCTGCCAAAGAGTTGACTTTTTCTGGCTGACTCTGTTGAGCAGTAGCTTGTTTCTCCCGCTTAATTGCTTCCCACACTTCCTTGCGGTGAACGGGGATGTGCGGTGGACAATTAATGCCAAGCCGAACTTTTTCACCCCGAATATCGACAATGGTAATCTCGATATCGTCGCCGATCATAATTGTTTGGTCACGTTGACGGGACAGTACTAACATGTTTCACCTCTTACTTTCTGTTTGTTTTATTATTGTTAATGCTTCCCGAACATAATTACATAATTTTTCCATTCGAAACGGCTTAAAAATATACTGCCAAGCACCAAGCGATTCTCCATATACTTTATGCCGTAAACCAGGATTGCCGGTAATTACGATAATAATGGGTGGTGCTGTTTTGTTTGCCCCTTTGCCCGTAATTCTGAAAATTTTTTCCATTACTAAAAAACCAGATCTTTTGGGCAACATAATATCAAGAATAATAATGGCGGGAAAATGCTTCTCAAACTCGTCTATTGCTTCATTCCCATCATAGGCCTTGATTGTAGTGATGTGAGAAAATTCACTACTAATAAACGTACAAATTGCCTCTGTAATATCTCTGTCGTCATCAACTACTAAAATTTTATCAACGTCAAACAGGTTTTCCATTGGTCTTACCTCCTCGTGAGTTTTTATTAACGAACCGATTCCACTATACGGGGGAAGAGGTATTTTGTCAAATCTTTACTCTAAATAATATTGTTTATAAAAGATAGGAAGTTAAAAAAAAGCGCAATAGATTTCTATTGCGCTTTTTGTGGCTCCTCTCTTGTCTCCCTATCACGCTCCTGCTAATTCCCTGTCTTTTTTCTTGCTGATGTTACAAACACCAATCCAGAGAAGTTTAATAACCGATGCAACGAAGGCGAAACCTATGGCAAGAAAGAACCAATTGAAGTTCCCATTAAATTGCCTAAGGTCTCCAGATACCACCATTTTTTTGATAACTGAAGGTATCTTAACCATCTCCCCATAGCTGCATTGGACAACATGGGCAGATTGATTTGCTGCATCAGAACTAAACCAACTCATTAAGGCATCGCCGCCGGCAAAGATGAAAATAACTGCCAACGGAGCAAGTAAAGGAATGGACAATATCCGAATGCCATTCCTCCACATTTTCTTTTCCGGTATTAACACTAAAGTAATTGCAAATACCGAAAAAGTCCATGAGAGAGCAACAAAAATCATTCGGGCGCTTTCCACTTTCTCTGGGACCAAAAGAACAGCAGGAACCAGAAAAACTAATGCTAGAATTACATGTATTCTCTTCCAATCTTTTTTCATAACAATCTCCTTATAAACAGAGCGGGTCTTAAGCTAAATTCTGTTTTTTACATACCCAATGCTTTTTCTGCCCTGGCAACTGGACCACTTCCGCCGTCGCTGGTAACTGCACTTCTTGGAGTCGTAACAGGATTTGGTGCAGTATTTGGCCTCTTCACAACTTCAGTAAGAAGTTCGGGATTACCACTTAGAGCAATAGCTCCCTCTGTCTCACCACCATTGAGAATGAGCCGAGAATGACTTTCCCAATTCAAGCTAGGAAATCTTGTAGATTGGGAATTTGCGCACCCACCGACGACGAACATCAAAACAACAACCAGAACAACAACCAAATTTTTGAGCATGCTACTCATTCTACATCTCCTTAAAAGAGCCGAACATCTTGAGCAATTTCTAAACTACAAGTTTAGAAATTTACAATAAAACATAAACATTTATATCCACGCTTCCGTTCGTCTAACTTCCATCCGTGTTTTTATGTTTTCCAAATATAGTTGTCAAATTACAAAAACGAATAAAATAATACTAACATAAAAAGGATTTCTTGTCAACCCTTCACCTTTCGGGAACACCCTATGGCAGTTATAATCTTCTATTTTTTCTACGATGACACTATATCTACCGAAAGGTGAAGGGTCAATATCAGCAATAAAAAAGCGCTGCCTGAAAAGAGCAAGCGCTTTATGCCACTGGAACTATTCTTTCCATACGTTTTAAGCCAGAATATGGCTCTGGGTTGAGTAGTTCGTCTAAATGATAATAAATGCCGGGTTCACTGCTTGGGCAGGAAAATCGCGCAACTTCTTTACCTTGGTAAAACAGAACTATAGTGGGAACATCATTAATGGAAATTTGCTGACAAATATTTTTATCTTCGCCCGAATTCACCCAAAAAAATCTTACTCTTCCGCCGTATCTTTCTGCAAACCTTTCCGCTAAAATCGACATATTCAATGCTTCGCCATCAATATTTTGGGTACAAGTAAAAAAGAGGGCTAAAGGGTTATTTTCCTTTAATAATTCGGCAAAACCGCCGTTGCCGTTATCCCTAAACTGCGGGAATGTTGGTTTAAATTCTCCCATAAGTTCTCACCTCTTTTCCTTGACCAATAGAAAGTTGTTAAGGACCTATTAGGGTACAGGGTTCGAATCTTGTGCCCTTAATCAATTCTAGATTTGATAAATAAATAGGTCAAGATGGGGCTTTTGCACAAGTAAAAAAAGAGCGCCCAGTACTTTTAAGTACATTAGGCGCTTTACGAATTGAGAATTAGGCGACCTTGTTTTTGAGGTCTTTAAGCATCTCCCGAACTGCAGTTTTAATCACGACCGGTTGGTCGTAAAAATCGGCTGCAATCCGTCTCTTTGCCTTAGCCACTTTTTCCGGTCGCACCGTACCCTCTGGCGGCCTTTCGTTTTTCTTCATTTGAGCCATTCATTCTCCTTTCTGGATCAATATAAGCTGACAAAAGCTAGGAATATAAACAGAACCATCTTTTTAACTTTCTTCCAATTAATCATATTTTTCTCCTTTTTGGAGCCAAGATTAATCAACACGTAAAGAAGATAAATGCCCAAAATGTTAGAAAGGCTATTATTTTTATTTCCTCCCAGTTCGTCATTTTATTCTCCTCCTTTATTAGCGGTTTCTTCGGAAAAAATGGGTAAACCAGCCGCCGCCCGAACAGCATAAATCAGTACATTACTTCCTCTCACTATGGCGACTTCTTCTTGGTCTACTTCTTCACTAAACCGACCCGGCCTAAATCCTTTCCACGTCCGTGTTCCTTCTGATATCATTCCTGCTCCTTCTTCTCAATATGGGTTGTTAAAGTACAAACATTTAATATAACGTAAAACCCATTATATTATGAAAGAATAGGTTTGTCAATCCTCCTGGACGAGGAATTGGTTTCAATAAAAAAGCGCGGATTACCACGCCTTATTGTTTTTCATCATTTTCTCTTTTTTCTTGCCTTTTTTATCTCACCTTCCAGTGCACTTATATTTATTTCTAGCTCCATATTTTCTCTTTCTAGTATCTTTTGTTCTCTTTTTACATCTCTTGCTCTTTTTTGAAAGGCCTCTACAACCGCAGTCAACCTCTTTTGGTCCCTATTACGGCATTCTATATCGTGCTGTAGTGATTTAATCACCACAAATAAAGTAGCCACAAGGCCCTTAAGACCTTCAGATTCTGTAACAGAAAGCAATTCGTCATCTATATTTAGTTCTTCTAAGAAGAAATGGATATTTTCTTCAACCCGACGCAAGAGTAGAAATAGGCTGGTTTTTCCCTTCGCTACTTTTTCTTTTTCTTGCTGTAACTCATTAATCCTTTGAATCAACAGTGATACATCGCTAGATGGGACTTCTTCTGCTAAATTAAAATTTCTACCCTTGCCATCCATCTTTTTGTCTCCTTCCTTTGATAAAACCGCTATTAAGTTGTCAGGGTGCTATTTACCCGGTTAAATAGGCCTTCGGCCTAAAATCTTTCAGATTTTATTTAACTGGGTGAATTTATTATTTAATTTTGGAAACAATAGTTTTCCTTTTTTTATTCTAAACTTTAAAAACTTTTTGTCAAAAGGACTAACGCCTAACTGGTCAAAAATCTTTTCAGCGGTTTCTGGCAAAAAGGACTGAAGAAGTTTTGCAATATGCGCCAGAGAAACCAATAAATTATAAATAACTTTTGGCTCTTTTGTCTCCCAGGGTTTTTTTATCTCGATATACTTATCACAAAAACCAATAAGATCCCAAATCGCTTTTAACGATTCGTTGAACTTAAAATTATCCAGTGCGCTTTTGCAATTATAATGGGTTTTTTTAATTTCTTTTTCAAATTCCGGCTCTATTTTCTCTATTCCCCCTAACTTGGTTTTTTCTGCTACTGTAAGTACTCTGGCAACCAGGTTTCCAATGCCGCCCGCTAAATCAGCATTATATTTCTCCTCGAATTTCGGGTATGTAAAATCGCCGTCATCAGTTGGCGAGATTTCTCTTAAAAGATAATATCTTACGGCATCTGTCCCGTATTTTTTAACCAAAGGAAAAGGATCAACCACATTTCCTAAAGATTTTGACATTTTTTGATTGTCGGCGGTTAAATAACCGTGAACAAAAATCCTCTCAGGTAATGCTAATCTTGCTGAAAGAAGTATCGCAATCCAGTATATCCCATGAAATCTTAAAATTCCCTTTCCTATGACATGCAATTTATTTTCGTTTTTTTGCCACCATTCTTGAAATTTCTTGCTATCTTCTGCATATCCCAAAGCATTAATATAGTTACTCAAAGCATCAAACCAAGTCCATAAAACTTGAGTTGAATCTTCTGGGACCGGAATTCCCCAACCGCGTCCGCGTTCCGCTAAACGAGAAATACAAATATCTTTAAGGCCTGAATTAATAAAACTTATAACTTCATTTTTTCGTGTTTGAGGAATTATTTTAACTTCATCTTTTTCAATAATTTTTTTTAATTGGTTTCGATATTTTGAAAGTTTAAAAAAGTAGTTCTCTTCTTTAATTAATTCTGGTTTCGTTTTGTGCTCTGGGCAAAGGCCGTTTACTAATTCGTTTTCTTTATAGAATTCTTCGCATCCAACACAATAAAGACCTTGATAAGTTTTTTTGTAAATATCTTTTTGACAGGCTTTCCATAATTTTTGAGCTCCTTCAATATGTCTTACTTCGGTCGTTCTTATAAAATCGTCAAGAGATAAATCTAAAACTTCTTTCAGGTCGTAAAACTTTTTGGCATTTCTATTAACTAATTCTCTTGTGCTTATGCCTTCTTTTCCAGCTGCTTGAACATTTTTTAGAGAGTTTTCATCTGTGCCAGTCAAGAAAAAAACATTCTCGCCTAAAAAACGGTGATAACGTGCCAAAACATCCGCTTGAATTTTCTCTAAGGCGTGCCCTGCGTGGGGAAATGAATTTACATAATCTATTGCTGTAGTAATCAGGAAGGATTTTTTCATATAATTAATTTCTTATTTTAATCTAAATATTACATTCTTCAAACCATTTAATAAATCTTTTTTACGTTTTTTATGTTTTATCAAAGGCTTTAAATAATTAAAGAGTTTTAATAAAGATTTCCGCTCGTTCACAATAACGGCCCAAGAATCTTTATGTCGCGAAACGCCTCTTTTATCTATTCCAGATTTTTTATCTAATCTAAATAAACTCTTTATATTAAATCTATTTAGTTTTTTATTAATATCTCGCAAAACCTCTTTATCGTAAGATCTAATCCTGAATTTCGCTCGCCTTCCACAAAATCCAATATTCCCTTCAGCATCTGTATAACCAGCTAAAAAACTGAAAAAGTTCTTTTTATTTCTTAAAATCCATTTCGGAATTAAGTTGTATTTTGGTAATAAAAAACTAAAAGATGAATTTAAAGAACAACCAACATGGACAGCGCCTCTTTTATCTTTATTCCCCACATAGATTGGTCCGAAAGGACCAAATACAGTTTTTATAAGTTCCACTTGATCCTCTTTAGTAGTACCACAACCGATATTAATTAAATTATAATCTTTTCTCACTCCTAAATCGCCTATTCTAAACCCTATCATATACGCTTTCTCATCCAATTTGCCACTAAAATCACTTTTTATATGGCGAGTGCTAGTTTCCGAAATAGTCCTTCTAGGAATTTTATATCTTCTCATTTTATCTAAAATAACCGCTGGACAACATTTATGAATATTCGCAATTTTACTTAATGAAAGTTTTTTCTTTAAATAAAGTTTTTCTAATTGATTCTTTGTTATTTGAATCCTTTTTAATGGCCGAGTTTTAATTTTATATAATCTTAAATATCGATAAGATGTCCCTGAACCACAAAGATATATTTTTGCAATTTTGTATGCAGAAAGCTTCTGTTTTGTGTATAGTTTTTTTAATTCTTCTTTGGGTATATCAAGTTTTTCTTTGGGATGCCTTATAGAAATACCATATTTTCTTAATCTGTTTAAAACAGCGGTTTGTTCGCAATGACAGATTTTAGCTATTTTTTTACTGGAAAATCCTTTTTTAATGTAAAGTTCGTAGAGAGATTTTTCAGATATACTAATTCTTTTCGGACCCGAATGTCTTCTTTTTATACCATATTCTCTCATTCGGTTTATTATTGTGCCAGTAGTACAATTAAAAATTTTTGCAATTTTAAAAATACTTAGCTTTTGTTTACAATAAAGGTTTTTTAACTTCTTTTTTAATATAACATATTTTTTCTTTGCCATTAAATATATTATATCAAAACTTTTCAATATAATCCATAGCTGTTGTAATGTAAAATGTAATCCAGTTTATCAACTCGCTCCACTAAAATTTTGGCGGGGAGGCGAGATCGGGTCTCGTTATTTTTATTTTTTTGTTTTTTTCTGTTACAGGTTATAATAATTCTGTCATAACACTATTAAAATTCCATGATTTTTATAGTGCATTTAATTATTGGCGCGGCTATTGCCTCAAAAATTAAATTCTTACCGTTAGTGATCTTACTAGCTCTTTTGAGCCATTATTTTTTGGATTCTTTGCCGCATGCCGAATATTCAATTAAGAATATAAAAGAGAAAAAATGGAACAAGTCAAAATTAGATTTTCTAAAGTTAACCTTAGATCTAACGGCAGGGCTAATTATTATTTTAATTGTTTATTTTACAGTTAAAATAAATCACACTATTCTTTTCGCCGCCTGTTTTTTTGCTGTTCTGCCTGATATTTTGGTTGTTTTTAATTGGATGTTTCCAAACAACGATCTTTTAAAAAAACATTTCAACTTTCACCACAGAATTCACTTTCCTGAAGATAAAAAAATCCCCGCCCGGGAGAAATTGATTATAGAATTGTTAGTGGTTTTATTGGGTTTTCTTCTCTTACTGGTTAAGGTTTAAATCATTTGAGCTGCCTGCTCTTCTTTTCTTTTCTCTAAAAATTCTTTTATAAACTCATATAAGATGCCGAAAACCGGCACTGCAAAAATCGCTCCCAAAAATCCAAAAATTTGAGCACCTATCACCACAGAAAGTAAAACTAAAATAGGGGGCAACCCGACAAACTTCTTTGTTAGAACGGGCGATATAATATTGCCTTCAATCTGCTGAATCACAATAAAAGCCGCAAGGACAATAAGCGCTTTTAACCAAGAATCAGCTACCGTTATGAAAAGTACCAACAGCAAGCCGGTCACAGCTGGCCCCAAAAATGGAATGAAGTTTAAAACACCTGCTAAAAAAGCCAAAATAAAAGTATATTTTACTTTAAAAAGATAAAAAACAATAAAGGAAGCAACCGCAACAAATAAACAAGCAAGAACCCGTGCCCCAAACCAACCGCTTACTTTAACTTGGCATCTTTCAAAAAGAGCCAAAACATATTCTTCGTATTTTTTGGGTGACAAAAGACCGACAACCCGTTCCACTCCTTTTCTCTCTAAAGAAAGGAAAAAAGCCAAAGACAGTACAAAAAACGTTGAAACAACTCCGCCAAAAAAAGTAGTAAGAGCGTTTAAAACACCTACCGAGATTTTTTCTAAGTTTCCGGTAACCGTCTGAATAAAGCTCTCCAAACTCTGGAGGGCTTCAATTTTTAGTTCCTGGAACATCGGACTGACTTTTTCAAAATATTGAGGAACCAACTGAGAAAATTGCCTGACCTCGGTGATAAAAATAGGCGCTGTCAAATAGATAATCAAGCCAAGTGCTCCAAAAATTGATAAATAAGTGAAAATCACGGCTAAAACTTTTGGTACGCGGAACCATCGTAAAAAATTAACTATCGGATTAAGCAAAACCGAAATTATTAAAGCGAAGAAAAACCAAAGAACAACATCTCTAACAAGGTATAAAAGATAAAAAACAGAGCCGGCTAAAAAAACCTTTAAGATTGTTTCCCAAGAAATGTCTAGTTTGTACAATTGATTTTCCATCGCTTTTAAATTTTTAGCAGCTTATTAAACTTTTCCTTTTCTTTAAACGGTCCAATAAGCGCTAAATTTAACTTCTTTGGCTTAAAAATGTCTTCTGCTACCTTCTTTATATCATTTATAGTAACCCGGTCAATCTTCTTAAATATTTGGTTTGGGCTAAGAATCTCTTTTTTTAATAACTCTTGCGAAGTATAAAAAGATGATTGGCTGTCAGACGATTCTAATGATAAAAAAACATTACCTTTGTAATAGTCTTTTGCTTTTTTTAGTTCTTCTTTAGTTATTAAATTATTCTTGAAAAACCGGTATTCTTTTAGGATTAATCTAATAACCTCCCCAACGTTTTTGTGGTCCACTCCGGCCGAAGTAACCAAACACCCGGTATCAGTATTGCTTTCGGGACTGGTCCTAACATAATAAGCCAAACCCTTTCTTTCTCTTATTTTGATAAAAAGGCGTGAACTCATATTTCCCCCCAAGATGGTGGCCAAAAGAATCAAGGCATATTTTTGAGGATGGAAGAGATTATATGCTCTAACTCCCAAACAAAGATGGGTCTGGTCGGTTTCTTTAAAATAAACCAGACTTTCGGGCTTTTCTTGTTTTTCTTTTACTTTTATTTTTTGTTCGTGAACAATATTACTGATTTTTTTAAAATGTTTTTCTATTTTATCTTCAATAAGACGGGGGCTGATGTCTCCGGCAGCGCAAACTATGGTGTTGGAGGCAGTGTAATGATTTTTCAGATAATCCACAAGTTTATTCCTGGTCATATTTTGAATATTTTCCTTTTCACCGATAACTCGCCAACCGGCCGGTTGGTTCCCGTAAAGCACTTTTTCCCAAAGATCTGAGATATAAGAAACAGGGGTATCCAAATACATATTAAGTTCTTCAATTATCACCCCTTTTTCTCTTTCTATTTCTTTTGTTTCTAATTTGGAATTCAAGAAAATGTCGGAAACCCATTCCAAGGCAATATCTTGATGGGGACTGGCAACTTTTGCCCAATAACCGGTCATTTCATTTGAAGTAAAAGCATTATATTCACCGCCAACCCTATCCAGGGTTTCAGCAATCTCTAGAGTATTTGATCTTTTTTTCGTCCCCTTAAAAAACATGTGCTCCAAAAAATGGGAAATGCCGTTTATTTCTTTTGTTTCATATTTTGAACCGACCCCGACCAGTACCAAAAAATTCACCGTTTTGGTGTTTTTCATCGGAATGGTAATAATCCTTAAGCCATTTTTAAGAATTGTTTTTTTGAACATAATTTTAAAATTTCGCCAATATACCAACTTCTGTTAAATACCATTTCCAAACTTTATTACTGCCTAAGATTCTAAATCCCTCTTTTTGGAATAATTTTGATAATTCCGATAGCGCAAGCGGCCTTTCATCTGGAAAACGCCAAATACCCAAAAATTCCTGAAAAGACCGCCAAAATTTATAACTTAACGATGAGGTAGGAACGTAACTTATAACCCAGCCATCTTTTTTAATGTTTTTTTTGTGAATTTTTATAATTTCCTCTTGCTCTTCCGGCGAAAAATGTTCCAAAACTCCGGAATTATGGATTAAATCAAACTTTTCTTTTAAATTAAGGTGACGGATATCTGCTTGAATAAATTTTACTGAAATGTTTTTATCAAAGAAAAATTTTTTGCTTTTCTCTAAAATTTTTTCGTTGAAATCAACTAAAACTATTTCGGAAACCGGCAAGATTTTTGATATCCAAAAAGAATTTCTCCCCGAACCGCTTCCCAGTTCTAAAATTTTCCCTCCTTTTACCGGCCAGTCATTTTTTATTTGTTTGATAAACTTTTTATATCCCTTAAACACCCCATATGGAAAAATAAATGAACCCAAATATTTATCCCAATTGGTTGCTTTTCTTTTTTGAATATTTTTCTCTCTGCCCATAAATAAAATCCTTCTGAAAACTAAAATGATTCTTATTTTCAAAACATGGAATATAAGCTTTATTCTTTGCCAAGAACCTTTAAAAATCCCCCATTTTTTTTCTTTTATAACGTGGTCTAAATTATTGAGCAAAACACGTTTAACCGGCAGGTTTTTAGCAAAACAATAATAATTAAGCGCACTTTCTATAGCAAACCCTTTGGTAAATTTATATGGTATGTTTTCCAATAAAGACCTCCTCATTACTCTTTCGCCGGCAATTGCCAGCATGGGGTCGAGTTTAATCATAGCTTGAGAAAGTCCTGAAAGGCGATCTCTTATGCCAACACACATTACCGCTTCGTTTTTTAAAATAGGCTGTAATAAAGAAGAAATATGATTTTCTGATAAACCGACCAAATCCGCGTCGCAAAAAAGAATTATTTCGGCGTTAGTCGCTTTTAATCCTTGCCTGATAGCATTGCCTTTGCCGCTGCCTCCTTTTTTGGGTAAACTTATCACCTTAACCCCCATCTCTTTGCCTATTTTCGGCGTCCTGTCTGTTGAGCCGTCATCTATTAAAATAATCTCTTTAATATTTTTAGAATTTAAAAGCACTTTCAGAACATTTCTAACATTTGCCTCTTCGTTAAGAGCCGGAACAATAGCAGCAACCTTCATTTTATTTTTCTAGTTTTGCTTTTAGATAATCTGCTAACCCCTTGATTTCCACCCTTTCCTGTTTCATTGTGTCGCGGTCGCGCAAGGTGACATCATCTTTTTCTAGGGTATCAAAATCAACCGTTATACAATAGGGAGTGGCCACTTCATCTTGGCGTCGGTATCTTCTCCCGATTGAACCAACTTCGTCATACTGACAGACAAAATGAATTTTCAGTGTGCTATAAATGTCCTGCGCTTTTTTAGTTATTTCTGGTTTATTTTTTACCAATGGCAAAACCGCTACTTTTATTGGTGCCAAAGATTTGTGAAGTTTTAGTACCACCTCGATTTCCTTGGCTGATTCGGTTGTTTCTGTCCTACCACCCCTTACTTCTTGGTAGGATTCGCATAAAAAAGTAAATAAAGATCTATCAACTCCAGCAGAGGTTTCTATTATATAAGGGTAATACTTGCCCGCCGAAGCTCCAGCGGAGGAGGGATCTTCATATTTTAGATTTTGGCCGCTATGCTTGGCATGGTTAGACAAATCCCAATCGCCCCTGTTGTGGACTCCTTCAATTTCTTTCCAGCCAAAAGGAAATTTATACTCAATATCAACTGCCCTTTTGGCATAGTGGGCCAGTTCTTTTTTGGGAGTTTCTTTTACTCTTATGTTTTCTTTTTTAATGCCTAATTTTAAATACCAATTTATTCTTTCTTTCAGCCAATATTCAAACAGCTTATCCGCGTCTTTGGGATTACAGAACCATTGCATTTCCATTTGTTCAAATTCGCGAGTCCTGAAAATAAAATCTTTGGGCGTAATTTCGTTGCGGAAGGCCTTGCCTATTTGAGCAATACCGAAGGGAATCTTTAACCTCATTGATTGCATCACATTCAGAAAATTCATATATATTCCCTGACAGGTTTCTGCCCTTAAATAGGTTACCGTTGCCTCGTCTTCTACAGGCCCTGCAAAGGTTTTCATCATTAAATTAAACTTTTTAGGAACAGTTAAATCGCCTCCGCAATCAGAGCATTTGTTTTTTTCTAAAAGATCTTTTTTAAAGCGGTGGTGGCATTTTTTACATTCCACCAATTCATCGGCAAACCCGGCCGTTAAATGACCTGACGCCTCCCAAACCTTAGGACTCATTAAAATTGAAGCATCTAGCCCGACAATACCCTCATGAAATCTTGTCATTTCGCTCCACCAGGCCTTTTTTATATTATTTTTTAATTCCACGCCTAAGGGCCCATAATCATAACAGGAACTAAAACCGCCGTAAATCTCCGAAGATTGGAATACAAATCCTCGTCTTTTCGATAAAGAAATGATTTTTTCCATTAAATTTTCCATGGTTTTTTGTATTTATATTCTAACATAAATTTGATTATATTATTCTTCCTCGCTGGGATTGGCGTTTTGACTGTTTAATAAAGTAGTATCCATCGCTTGCCCCTCCCAAACAATATTACGGCCCGTCCACTGATCCTCACCAGTAATCCTCGGCTTATTAATAAGCGTAATTGCTCCCCCTGCCTGGCTGGGATCTATTAAAGATATTTGGAATAAAACGGTTGGCGCCATCGTTGAAACGCCAGCGCTAGCTTCTAAATCGTCTGCTACCGACCAAATAATTTCACGGCTTGTGTTGTCAAAAGAAAAATTTGAAATCTGATCCTCGGGCGAAAGCATACCGGTTAAATTGATCCAACTTGGCAAAGTAGCCCTTACTTTAACATTCTTAACGTCGTTGTATAAATTTTTAACCTGCCATTCAATTGTATAAATCCCGCTATCTTGACGCGAACCTTTCTGTGAAACCACTAATCTTGAATTAACTTTTGTCTGAAACTCTTGAGTAATAGAATCGATATTGACCCTGTTCTTAATAATAGTATTATTTAACTGCGCATCAGAGACCTGCCACATATCATTCAGTTTTACATTAAATTCAACCTTACTTTCTTTTTGAACATCCAAGTGCCTTAAATTAGAAGCTTGTTTCCAATCCCAAATGATTAAATTATCGTCAACTCTGGCCTGATCTGAATCTATTTCTATACTGGAAAGGTCAAAAGCCAAACCATCTAATTTGTTTATCAGATATAAGTTTTCAAAAGAAGTATCGCCTATATTTCTAAAATAAATCTCATAATGAAGCTTCTCTCCCGGGGAAGCAACATAATTAACGGAGCCATTTATTTGTTGAGAGATATAGAGCAGGGGTTCTATTATTTCAACCTCTTTACTGACCTCTTTAAGTAAAAGAAAGTCTCCATCCTGCCAGATACCAAGATTAGCTTCAAATTTTATTCTTTCTCCGGCTTCTGCTGTTGATCTGCCGTTAATTTTAATCCTTCCTCCCTCTACTTTCTTTAAATTAGAAATTTCCCACTCATTATTCTCTAATGTTTTAGGATCAGATCTTAAAAACTCAAATTTTTCAGGATATCCGATGGTAATTCTTAATTCTGACAGGTTATAGTCCATATTAGAAAAATAATTAAGAGAAAATTCAATCTCCCTGCCGGCTTCCAATTTTGATGGTAAATCAAAATCCAAAGACAGGGGAACCAAATCAATTTTCGTAGTAAAAGTTGTTTCCGACTCATAATAAGCAGTCAGATTTTTGGGACGATAAGAGAGACCTGTTTTGGCTGTTTTTAAATCATTCTCTTTCCCAAAAAGCCTGGCTTTAAATTGGACAAGCCGTTCGTCACCGGGATAAATATCTTGTAAAACTTGAGTAACCCTGTTTTTACCGTCTTCTCCCACAGAGTATTCGGGATATTCAAAAATGAGTTTCGGGTCCTCTAAAGTAAAATCGCTATTGTTTTTATAGCGGACAGTATAGGTAAATTCCTCCCCCATTTGAACAGAATCCGGTCCTAAAATTTCCAGCTTCATAATTCCTTTAGAAAAAATTTGGTTGTTGTAATACCAATAACCAACTAGAACTAAACCGATAACTATTACCGTCAAAAGAATAATAATTTTTTTGCTCATAATATTTTATATTTTATTATAGCGGTTCATTGTCTTTTTGGAAGTCTTCTTCAAAAGAGTGAATTGATAAAAGATGAGAATAATAGTGTTCTGAAACCTCTTTGAGTAGTTTCCACGAAGTCGGCTGGATTTTTAACTTAAATAATATCAACCAGTCTTTTTTTAAAATTAGCCTTAAAATCTTAACCACATCAGCGTTTATCTTTTTTTTACCATTGGCGCATTTTGGGCAAACTATTCCTCCTTCTTCGGCTGAAAAGTATAAAAAACTCGCTATTAATTTTTTCTGACAGGATGCGCATTTATAAAGTTCCGGCTGGTAGCCCAAGACCGAAAAAAAGTTCCAAAGAAAATAGTAGTATACAATTTGCAGCTTCCAACTCTTTTTTTCTTGTTCCCAATTATCTAATTTGCCAAAAACTTCTTTTAATAACCGCCATAGATTTTCGTCTTTTTCTTCAATCCTTAACAGGTTATCTAACGATTTGGCGATTTTATAACTAATTTTTAGTTTAGTTAAGCTTTTTTTAATATTTTCAAACTTATCTAAAATAACCGAATCGGTAAGAGTTTTATAAGCTTTCCCCTGGATAAACTCAATCTCTGACAAAGAAATTACATCAATACCTCCTTTTAATTTTGAAGCAATTTTCCTGATAGCTTTACCTGAAATTTTAACTTTTCCAAAATCCAGGGTAAAAACAGTAAAAATCCTGTCCGCTTCCCCAATATCGTTTTTCTTAAGAACAAAACCAATAGTTCTATAATGAAGCGCCATGAATAAAGTTGCTTCTATTTCTTTATTTAAAGCTTTTTAATCGCCAAAGATAATTTATTCTGGTCAACCATTATTTCTTTTTCCAAATCAAATTCTATTTCTTCCTTTTTTTCCGGAATCAGATTTTTTGCCTTTGTTTCTTTCAAAATGAGTCTTTTATTTTTATTTAAAACCCTTACAAGGGATTCGCCGCCCGAAATATAAATTGAAATTTTATCTGCGGGTTTTAATCCTTTCTTTTTCCTCATATCTTGGATTTGCCTGATTACTTCCCTAACCTGACCTTCTTCTTTCAGCTCTTTAGTAATCTCGGTTTCCAATTCTATTTCCTTTTTAATTTCACTGTCAAAAGTTATTTTTCTGACATTTAATTCTTCTTTAATTAATTTCAGTAATTCTTTTTTATTCTCCAGCGATTTATTTTTGATTTTCAGCCCAGGTAATGGCTGTCTTACTTTAAGCCCCAAAGCTACTCTATCAGCCAACCCCAAAGCCACGACTTCCCGAACTTTCGTCATTTTATCTTCTAATTCTTTATTAATCTTTTTCTTATTAACCTGCGGCCAATCGCACAAATGTACAGATTCTGGCATATTTTCCGTCTTTATTTGTTGGTACATTTCCTCGCTGAAAAGGGGTATTATTGGCGCTATAATTTTTAATAAGTTTATAAGTACATAATAAAGCATCTGGATTGCTTTTTTTCTTCCCCTAGAACCATCATGAAATCTTTTTCTTGACCTGCGTAAATACCATAACGAGAGATCATTATTAAAAAATTCCTCAATTAATAAAACAGCGACACCGGGATTACAGCCGTCTAAATTATTAGTAACTTTTTCTGTTAAATTATTAAGTTTAGAAATAATCCATTTATCCAGGACATTCCTGGATTTAGGTTTTATTTTTACGGGGATATCCTTTTTTGCTACGTAGGTATTAAAAAAAGCAAAAATATTATAAAGAGTCAAAAGCTTCTTTTTAATTTCATTGGCCGGGTTATAGCCGAAATTAAGATTATAAACGGGGTTTTGCCTTGAATACATCCAACGCATGGGATCTGCCCCTATTACTTTAACGGCATCGTCAAACCAAATAGCATTGCCCTTTGATTTGTGCATTTCTTCGCCCTTTTCATCGCGGACAGAAGCATACCCGAAAATCGTCTTAACCGGAGAAATATTCTCTAAAACTACACTCATCACAATAATACTATAAAACCAGTTTTTAAATTGCCCCGGGAAAGATTCACAGACCAACTCAATTGGAAACCACTTCTTCCAATAATCTCTGTTCTGGTAATATCCCATTGTTGAGAATGGAACTATACCGGCGTCCAGCCATGGGTTGCCAACATCAGAAATTCTGGAAACTAATTCTCCGCATTTTGAACATTTTATTTTTACTTCATCAATCCAAGGCCGATGAGGAGAATGACCTTCAAATTTTTCCCAACCTGCGACTGCTAGTTTTTTTAATTCTTCTTTGGAACCGACTACCTCAAAATTACCGCATTGGCATTCAAAAATCGGCAATGCCAATCCCCAATATCTTTTTTTGGAAATAAGCCAATCATGCATATTTTTTAACCAATCCAGTTCTCTTTCTAAACCAAACCCAGGAATCCACTTTATGGTTTTAGTTGCTTCCATTAAGGGTTTTCTTAATTTTTCCATCGAAATATACCACTCATCGACAACTCGCCAAACTAGCTCTGTCTTACAGCGCCAACAAGTGGGATAACGATGAGTATATGATTCTGTTTTAAAGAAATACTCTCCTTTTTCATATTGTTTTAAATAATCAAAAATTATTTCTGGATCTTCTTTAGCGTTTTTCCCTGAAAATTGATCCATGCCCTCTAAATAAACCGCTGCTTCGTCAATCACTGCAATTACGGATAGTTTTTCTTTTTGGCTTATTTTAAAATCTTCTTCCCCTGCTCCGGGCGCGCAATGAACAATTCCTGTCCCCTCAACAGCTACAACCAACTCTTTGTCTAAAACCACCGTGTGAAAGGTTTTTGGGTTTTCTTTTTCTGCCCCTTGCACTCGCGGTAAGTTATCAAACGGCCCTTTATATTTTAAACCCTTAAGGTCTTTACCTTTGAATGTTTTCTTTAATTTATAATCGTTCCCTAAAATCTTTTCTCCCAACTCTTTCAAAAGAACAAGTTTCTCTTTTTTGTTTTCAAACAACCCGTACTCAAAATCCGGGCTTACTATCAAAGCAACGTTGGCAGGGATTGTCCATGGAGTGGTCGTCCAAACCAAAAAATTAACTCCCTTAAAGTTATTTTCTAAAATCGGCAGTTTGAAATATATAGATTGGTGAGTAATTTCTTTATATTCTTCAGTTAAAATCTCATGCTGGGAAATAGCAGTGCCGCATCTCGGGCACCAAGGTACAGAATCTCTGCCTTTATATAAATATCCTTTCTCGTAGCATTTCTTTAAAAATCCCCAGATAGCATAATTATTTTCATCGGACATTGTATAATAAGAATTGTCCCAATCCATCCACTGACCCAATCTAATCGATTGTTCTGTTTGAATTGCTGAATATTTTTTGACTCTTTCTTTGCATTTTTCTACGAATTTATCAATTCCATATTTCTCAATATCTTTTTTGGTTTTGAATCCTAATTCTTTTTCAACCTCTACTTCCACCCACAACCCCTGACAGTCAAAACCATTCTGATAGCGCTGGTCAAATCCCTGCATTGCTTTGTATCTCTGGAATAAATCCTTGTAAGCCCGGCCCCAAGCATGATGTACGCCCATTGGATTGTTGGCAGTAATCGGTCCATCCAAAAACGACCAGCGAGATTTGCCTTGGTTCTTTTTTACTAGTTTTTCAAAAATTTTCTTCTCTTGCCAAAACTTGAGTATTTTTTGTTCTATCTCAATAAAATTAAAACTCATATTTTAATAACCTGACCTGTTTGAGGATACAGCTTTTTATATCTTACGTTTAAATATTGTTCGTCAGTTTGAAAACCATTTAATACGCCAGCTAAAAACCATAAAGGATCTCCATGGCTTACAATTAAAATGTTTTTATCTTTATATTTTTTATCAATCTCTTCAATAAATTCTTTAACCCTGTTTCTGACATCGTTCCAACTTTCGCCATTGTCCGGAGTTATTTTAAACCTTTGAGATTCATCGTTAAAGAATTTTTTATAAGCGCTAATATGCTTGCCGTGCAGAACACCGATATTAATATCTCTTAGTCGTTTATCAAACTGGATATCTTTTATCTTCAATTTTTTGGCTACGATATCTGTTGTTTGCCTTGTTCGTAAATAGTCGGAAGAAAAAATCAGGTCTATTCTCGCATTATCTTTTTTTAATCTTTCCGCAGACGCTAAAACCTGCTGCCTGCCTTCTTTAATTAAGGATGTCGGCGGATTATCAAATGCGGGATATTCAATGTCCTTTTTTTCTGCCTGATGAATTGTTTTGCCGTGACGCATCAAGAAATAATGATTCTGCCATTTCATATCCTTAAAATTATCATTTTTCATACCTTTTTTCAATAAAACCCTGCCCCGCTGTGAGATGATATTGACAATTTAGTAAATGTATATTAATAAAAAATTATAGAGTTCTTTAACAAAAACAGAATGTACCTCCAAACCCAAGGAGAGATCTATGGTTATCCACTCGAGACTTGTGGGAAAAAATATTTACGAGGCGAACGACGAAACGAGAAATTTCTTTTATGCTCCCTTAAAAGATTTATTAGCAGTAAAATGGACAATTTTTTCTTTTTTTCAGTTATTTTTGATCAGACTAGTCCCAGACAAATATCCTATTCCTAAAAATACTCTTAAACCAACTGTTTTAGAATTAGATATGAGCCATGGTTGCAGTTTAGGGTGCGTCTACTGTTCCGTAAATAGTAACAGTCAAAATAAAAAGTTAAGAATAAGTTTTGATCTTGCTAAGATAGCGATTGATCGCGTAATGCAAACTTCAATTGAAGAAAAAGAGTCTTTTGCTATAGTTTTTATCGGCAAAGGAGAACCGACTCTTAACTGGCATGTTTTAGTTGAATGTGTAGAATATATTAAAACACGGAAAGAAAAACTAGGAATTGAGGGCAAAACGATCATTGTAACTAACGGGGTTATAAGTTCTGAAAAAGCAAAGTGGCTTGCGAGAAATATTAATCATATCGCATTATCGTGGGATGGAAACGCCGACGTCCAAAACGAACAAAGACCACTTGCCAACGGAGGAAAATCGTTTTTAATTGTCGAGAGAACAGCATCTGTTTTTAGAGATGAAAACGCATATTTTGAAATTAGAGCCACTTGGACGGCTCTCAATGTCGATCGAATGGTCGAATGCACTAGAATGTTCATACAATATCATCCCTTTGAACTTAACTACCAACCGTTATTAATGGTGGGCAGGGCGATAAACCCGAGAACACAGAGACCACCAATTGATGTCTTTGTTGCAAATTTTATAGAATCACGAAAAATCGCTCGGAAAGCAGAAATAGATGTAATGATGCCATCCGTGGAAACTCAAAGATTAAATAGGAAGTTTTGCCACGCCTATGAAGGAACAGGGTTTCATTTATCCGCCGAAGGATATATTACCGCATGTGAATGTATTTTTAACAATGAAGATAAACCGGGAGGAGATTTATTAACTTATGGAAAAGTAATCGATGGAAAAATTGATGTCGACAATAAAAAAATTGGCTTCTTGCGTTCAATTATGGTAGATAAAATTCCCTCTTGCGTCCACTGCTTTGCCCGATGGCATTGTGCTGGTGGGTGCATAAACACACATCTGCATTATTCCAATGATCCTCTCTCCCCAAGAAATCACCCGGATTGCGAAATAACTAAAAGAATAATTTTTGAAACTTTATTCCAAAAACTCGAACAAAATTTACCAAGAGAAAGGAGGTGAACCTATGTGGCATAAAATCCTATTCTGGATTGTTCGTGCTAAAGCCGCTTCGATAAACGGCAAGCCACGAACGGCACATTGTTCACGCCCATTGGGAGATTAAATCTCCCAAGGTAAAATCCCACAATACTGTTTGTATTGTGGGATTATTTTTTATAGCATACTTTTACATCTTCTCTAATGTTTTTATTCCTAATAAGTTTAAGCCGTTTTTAAAAACAATCGTTACGGCTTTTATTAAAGCTAAACGAACCAATTTAATTTCTTTTTCAGCTTTCAAAACTGGCAATTTTTCATAAAAATTATTAACGAAACTCGCTAATAAATAAAGGTAATCAGTCAAATTATTTATTTGAAAACTGTCAGCAGAATCTTTAACAATATCCGGGAAATTAGTTAATTTTTTGATAATATTTAATTCTATTTCCCCTTCTAAAAATTCCGGCTTAAATTTTCCAGAAAACTTAGCCTTTCTCAAAATGCTTTTCAGTCGGACATATGTATATAAAAGATATGGAGCCGAATTCCCCTTGAAATTCATCATCTTGTTCCAGTCAAAAACAATATTTGTTTGTCTATTTTGAGAAAGATCATTATATTTCAACGCCCCTATGCCAATAACCTTTGATGCTTCTTCTCTAATTTTTTTTGGTAATGAAGGATTTTTTTCTTTTATTGTTTTATTTGCTAATTCAACAACTTTATTTATCAAATGATCTGCATTTATAAAGCGCCCTTCTCGAGTGGATAATTTTTTGCGATTTTCACCTAAAACCAAACCAAATTTCATATGATAAAGTTTATCATATGAAATATAATCCAAAAGTTCGGCGGAATGGAAAAGTTGTTCAAAATGAAGTGCTTGCTCGTTCCCCACGACATAAATTATTTTATCGGGGTCATACTTTTTAACCCTATATCTTATGGTTGCTAAATCTCTTGTTCCATAGAGAGTGGCACCATCTGATTTTTGGATTAAACAGGGAGGCAAATTAAATTTCTCTAGGTTTATAATAACGGACCTATCGGAGTTCCTAACGGCTATACCTTTTTTAAGAGCGTTTCTAATTTCTTCAATTAAATATTTTCCATAAAAACTTTCACCCAAAACTAAATCAAATTTTATATCTAAAATTTTATAAATTTTATCGAATTCTTTTAATGATTTTCCTCTAATAATTCTCCAGATTTTTCTGTTCTCTCTATCGCCGTCTTCAAGTTTTTTAAATTCGCTTTTAGCGATATCTTGAAGTTCGGGACTATTTTTTATTTCTTTATTAAACTTCACATAAATATCTAACATTTTGCTAACAGTAATATCTTTTAAATTAGGAATTTCTGATTTATATTTTTTATAAGCGGAAATCATTATGCCGAACTGAGTCCCCCAATCGCCTAGATGATTGTCACCGATAACTTTATAACCCAGAAATTTATAGAGATTGTAAATAGCACTGCCAATTATTGTTGATCTTAGATGGCCAACGTGCATTGGTTTGGCCACGTTGGGAGAAGAATAATCAACCATTACTGCTCTATTTTTTCCGATATTTTGACCTCCGAATTTTTCTTTTTGTTTCAGAATCTCTTTTATTTGTCTCTGTAAATATTCCTTTGAGATAAAAAAATTAATAAATCCTGGCGCAGCTACCTCAACTTTTTCAAATAAATCTCTTCTTGAATTGATTAATTGATCAGCTAAAATATTAGCAATTTCTAAGGGTTTTTTCTTAATAATTTTCGCTATCTGCAAGCTAATATTAGTAGAATAATCACCATGTTGTTTATCTTTTGGATATTCAACCACAATTTCTGGAATTTCAAATTCAATAAATTTCCCTTCATTTTGAAGATTTTTTATTGAATTCTTTATCAGTTGTTTAATTTTTTCTTTAATCATTATTTTAATCTTATCTTATTTTTTATGAAAACTAAAGGGGGATAAGGGAAAGAATGGTCTTTTCCCAACTATTGACAAAGATAATATGATATGGTATAATTTAAGACATGGTGAATTAATCCCCTAACCAGCGTGGTTGGGGGAAATTTAACCCTTTAATAAGTGGAAGGAGTCACAATTATGATGTACCAGTGGACTAAAAGAGACGAGTTGCGCCGGAAAGTCACCAATCTTCAGGAAAATCTCGAGATTGCCCGAAGGCAGGATGATAAGCAAACGCAGAATGAAATCCTGGCCAGGATCCAGGGCATCAACCTGTTCCTCCGTCAGGCTGCCTGACAACCAAACCCTACCCGTCCGCTTCCTACCACCATGGGGCCTTGGCGCAAGCTAAGGCCCTTCTTATTTAAAATTATATGATAAAACAAACCAAATATTTATTTACTATGTTCCCTGTATACCAAAAGACGATTGAGGTAATCGTTATTGGTTTTTTTATTGCAAAAAGATTAACGCCAACATTTTTAACCCTAATTTTTTCTATTAAAATCTGGTAGAATATATATAAGATGAAGATTTTTGCTGAAAATAGAAAAGCTAAGTTTAATTATAATATCCTGGAAAAATTTGAAGCAGGTATGGTTTTGAACGGCCAGGAGGTAAAATCAATAAGATTAGGAAGAATGACCCTAGATGCTTCTTATGTAACTCTAAAAACATCTACTAAAAGCGGAACTCCCGAGCCCTATTTAATTGGGGCTACAATACCTGCATATCAACCGAAAAATGCGCCAGCTAATTATAACCCCGGTCAATCAAGAAAATTGCTTTTATCTAAATCGGAAATCAAGCATTTAATCGGAAAAACTAATAAAACGGGCTTGACTTTGATCCCATTGAGAGTGTATAGTAATAATGCTAAAATAAAACTGGAATTCGGAATTGCTCGTGGCAAGAAAAAATACGACAAAAGGGAGGATATTAAAAAAAGAGAGCAAGAAAGGGAAATAGCCAGAAAATTCGGGAAAATTTAAATATGGGGATGTAAGCTTTGACAGAAGAACTTTTATAAAATAAGCAAACCGAGTATTCTCAAATCTCGTAAAACTTTGAGAAAATCTAATAAGTGTCAACTTATTTAAAAAACCAGCATTAGCATACGCTTAATGCTCATCCTCTCTGCTAATTCCTAATAAGCAGAATAGGGTGTCATATATTAGGACAACTTAGTTCTTTTGCCTCAAAGAACTATAGTAAATTATGAGGCTAGGGGTGTTAGATTTTTGTCTGTTCTCTATTTAACATCTAACTTGCCCGCCAAAGCCTTTGGTGAAGGCGGGAAACCGAAACAGACTAAGTTTGTAGAATTATTTTGTAAAATCTTTTGGACGGGAGTTCAATCTCCCCATCTCCACTAAGGGTACCCTAAATATTTAACCAAAAAATTGTATTATAGAATACCAATAAATAATTACATAAGGGCAAAAGAAGTAAGGATTATTGATGAGACTGGCAAACAAATGGGAATAATGCCTCTTGAGGAGGCATTGCGCATATCTAGAGAAAAAGATTTAGATTTAATCCAAGTTACGGAAAAAGCTGTTCCTCCTGTTTGCAGAATCGGCGATTTCGGCAAGTATTTATACCAACAGCAGAAAAAAGAAAGAAAGATTAAACAGGTTAGAGGAGAATTAAAAGAGATAAGGGTGGGGTTTAATATCTCGCCGCACGATTTAGAAACAAAAGCAAAATCAGCAAAAAAGTTTTTGGAAAAGGGAGACAAAGTAAAATTATCTATGCCATTAAGAGGCAGAGAGAAAGCCCTGGGAAATTTTGCCAAAGAAAAAATAAATCAGTTTCTTAATTTTCTTGATAAAATAGTGCCGATAAAAACTGAAAGAGAATTGAAAAGAGAACCGCGTGGATTCACAGTAATTATTTCAAAGAAATAGAAATAGTAAAACTATTTATATATGAAAGCCAAACAAGCAATATTAAAACGATTCAAAATTACCAAAAACGGTAAGGTCTTAAGAAGGCCGACCGGTCAAAATCATTACAGAGCCAAAAAATCCGGCAATAAAATAAGAAAAAGCCGGAAGTGGGTTCTTGTTTCAAAATGGGAAACAAAGGCAATAAAGAAAATGGTGGGTAAGGTTAAATAAAGTAGAAATTTTTAACTTTCCAAAAAACATGGTAAGAGTAAAAAAAGGCAAATCAGCGCGCAAGCATAGAAAACATGTGTTGAAATACACCAAAGGCTTCCGCTGGGGCAGAAAGTCAAAATATAAATTAGCAAAAGACGCTGTAAAACACGCTTGGAAGTGGAGTTTTAGGGATAGAAAAAACAAAAAAAGGGTTTTCAGACGACTCTGGCAAACCTATATTAATGCCGCTTGCAGAAAACAGGGCATATCTTACAGCCGATTTATTAACGGGCTTAAAAAGAATAAAATTATCTTAGATAGAAAGATTCTAGCCCAGCTTTCTCAAGAAAAACCAGAAGTTTTGGAAAAAATTATAGAGATGGTCAAAAAATAAATCCGATATTCATATAATTAAAAAACCTCGCGAAAGCGAGGTTTTTGGTTATATGCTATAAATTTTTTTATAGTAAGTCGCAATCAACACATAGTTGTTCTCTTGGCGGGCCAATTGCTTCAACCAGGTCCTCAATTGTATTGTATTTTAAACTCTTGACTATCTGTTTATTTTCCGCTTTTGATCCTAAAAACTCAATTCTTTCCTTTTCAGAAGGTATTTTAGCGGCAAAAAGCTCTCCTTTTTTAGTTGTTTTGCCATAAGGGCAATAAGAATTAAGTTCGGGGTTAGAGCTCCGAAAATGGATTTCTTTAACACCAATTGATTCTACTTTAGGCACTAAATTCTCTGAAGTCTGAGTTCCTCTGACAATTGAATCTTCATTGATAACCAATACTTTGTCGATGTAGTTTTCTCCGCTTACTAATAATTTAATATGAGCTTCCAGTTTCCTTTCTTCCTCATCTTGAGGGGTAAAACTCCTTCCGGCATAAGGCCATTTGAGTAAAACTTCATCATAAAGAGGTACTCTTCTTATTTTCCCTTCCATCATCTGACGACAGAATTCCTGATGATAACCAATGGCATGGAATCTACCGGAATCAGGAACCGGAGTGACGATATCTGGAATAAATCCTCTCTCAATATCCCGTCGAGCCAAAGCAGCTCCTAATCTTTTTCTGACTAATGAAGCAGGGACTCCCTCAAATACGCCGTTTGGGAAAGCAGTATAAACCCAGACAAAACTGCAAATTTGAACTTTCTCTCCTGAAATCGTTCCTTTAGTTTCTATTTTTCCTTCTTTAAGTAAAACAATTTCTCCGGGTTTAAGGTCTCGGACGAGCTTAAATCCAAAATTTTTAAACCCGCCAGATTCAGAAGAAACTGCTACTGCCCCTTTTTTCTCGCCGATAACTAAGGGCCAGTGACCGGTTGAACAGCGAGCAGCGTAAATTCCTTCTTTAGTAAGAACTAAAAGAGCAAAAGCTCCTTTAATCTTCTCTGCCATTCTTTTAATGCCATCAATGATATCTACTCCTTGAACAATCAATTTAACAATAACCTCAATATCATCTCCACCTCGCTCAAAAGTGTGGTCAAAGTTTTTAAATTCATCAACTAATTCTTGTCGATTAATAATATTCCCGGAAAAACAAACACTCATCTCGCCGATTTTTGAATGAACAAAGAGTGGCTCCCTTGTATGACCGCAATATCCAATTCCTTCAGTTCCTTCCAAATCCATTAAGTTATTTTGGAAAGTATGCCTGAATAATCCTCGGTGGGTTTGAATTTTAATCTTCTTCCCGTCCCAGGTTGATAAACCACCGTATTGCTCACCTAAGTGTTGCCGATAAAATGTTTCCCAAAACAAATCATCTAGAAATTTTCCTCGATAAACCGCAGGGTCAATACTCAAGGCAAAAAGACCAGCCATATACTGCTCCTTTCATTTTTGTGTGGTGTTTGTTAAAGAACCGTTTTATACTTTTTAATTAGCACAAGTTCTTTTTTTAGTAAATAGATTTGAGAATAAATGTGTTTGCTTTTTTTAAAATTTCTTTTGCGTTTTTGAATGTTAATTGTTTCAATGCCTCTTCATACAATAACCACTTAAAGCCCTGATGCTCAAAAGATATTTTTATTTCTTTTGTTTTGGTTTCGGTTAAATAAAAAGTGACCATTTTAAAAATCCAGGACGCTTTATTTTTTTCTTTGTTTTTAAAATTGTATGTATCCTTAAAAAAATATTTTATATATTCTTTAAAACCATCTATGATTTTAATATCTTTCAGGCCAGTTTCTTCTTCCACTTCCCTTTTAACGGTCTCTATCTCGCTTTCATTATTTTCAATATGTCCTTTCGGAAAATCCCAATAATTTTTGGACTTTCTTGAACCACTCGGATAATGCAAAAGAAGGTAATAAATTTGGTTACCTTCTTTTCTAAAAACCACTGCTCCGGCTGATACTTCTTTTGGCATCTATTTAAAATATTTTAATAATTTTTCTGCGGATTGAGTATTTATTATATCTTTTTTTCCTGCCCACCCCCGTCTTGCCTGCGCAATACCAAATTCTATTAGATGAAGTTGGTCTTTTTGATGGGAGTCAGTATTGATTATCATTTTTACTCCCATTTCTTTTGCTTTTCTAACATTTATATCTTTTAAATCCAACCTGTCCGGAGAAGAATTAATTTCTAAAATAGTCCCTGTTTCTTTTGCCACTTTTAAAATTCTATCAAAATCAATTTGGTATTCGTCGCGACGCTGAATTATGCGACCCGTCGGATGAGAAATAATATCAACGTTAGGATTTTTCATCGCCTTAATAATTCTTTCTGTCATTTGAGGTTTTGTCATTTTCATTTGAGAATGAACGCCGGCAATGACATAATCTAATTTTGCTAACACTTCGTCTTTAATATCAATAGAACCATCAGCCATTATATTAGCCTCGCACCCCTGTAAGATTCTAAACTTCGGAGATTTTGTATTTAACCTTCTAATCTCTTTTCTCTGCAAAAGCAATTGTTTTTCATTTAAACCATGCTCAATTCTCAAAAATTTAGTATGATCTGCAATACCAACATATTCATAACCTAGATTCTTAGCTGATTCTGCCATCTCGGCAATTGAATTTGCCCCGCCATCCCAATTTGAATGGCAGTGTAAGTCGCCCTTAATGTCGTTATAATTTATAATATCTGGTAATTTTCCCTTCAAAGCCGCCCTAACCTCTCCTTGGTCTTCCCTTAATTCCGGTGCTATCCATGGTAAACCAATCGCTTTATAAACTTCTTTTTCTGTTCTGCCGGCTATCATTTTAGAGCCCTTAAAGACACCGTACTCGTTTAGTTTTAATCCCTTACTTATTGCAAGTAGTCTGGTCGTAATATTATGTTCCTTTGAACCGGTAAAATACTGGAGGGCAGAACCATAGCTCTTTTCAGATACTACCCTGACATCCACATCAAATCCCTGCTTCATACGGATTGAGGCCTTGGTTGAACCTTTGGCCCAAATTTTTTCAATCCCCGGCAAAGAACAAAAAAAATCCATTACTTTAGGTGGATTTTTAGAAACTACCAACAAATCAACATCGCCAATTGTTTCTTTCATTCTTCTAACCGAGCCCGCTGTGCTTATTTTTTTAATTTCTTTTAAACTATCTAATTTTTTAATAATCTCTTTTATTGTCGGCATTATTTCGCCTAATAGAAATCTACCCTTGTCCCGCTTCAAAAAAGTAATCCCCTCTAAGATATTTTTTTCTGTTTTTTCGCCAAAACCGAAAAGCGGAGCTACTTTATGGGATTTGACTGCCCTTTCTAAATCCTTCACGGATTTAATCCCTAATTTTTTATAAAGAATCCTTGCTTTTTTCGGTCCAACTCCTTCTATCCTTACCAGCGCATCTAAATCAATAGGTAGTTTTTTCTTATATTCTTCGTAGATCCTAATTGTTCCTGTTTTTAAATATTCCTCTATTGCCTTAGCAATGCCCTTGCCTACGCCAGGAATTTTAAAAAGTGCCTCTTTGCCTCCCTCTTTGTAGATTTTTTCCACATCTCCGTCAAATAATTCTAAAGCCATAGCCACTTTTTCATAGGCGTAAGGTTTAAATGGCACCTCGTCCATCTCTAAATATCTGGCTATGTCGTATAAAACCTTGGCTATTTCCTTATTTTCCATGTGGTCTATAAATTTATATCTTCCCCGGGAGATTTGATGACTGGAACAAAATGGGACGATTGTTTTTTAAGAGAAATATCCTTGCGAATCAGTATCAGCAAAAACGCAGACATAATAGTCAAAATGCTAGCGCAAATAAAAACTACCCCGAAACCGAAAATAGCAGCGGCTGTGCCGCCAAGCGCGGCCGCTATACCCGCTCCAATACCAATTGAAGTGCTTTCTAACCCCCACTCTAGGGCTTCTTTGCCCTTATCAATATGCCTAGTGAAAATTGCCATCCAAGAAGGAATGACTAATGACATGGCAAAAGCGTGTATGATTTGAGCTAGATAAATATGCCAGGGCAAAACGGCTACCAAAAAAATAATTGGCACAAATCCTGCCAAAAATGTCCCTATTACCATAAACAAAAAATCATCCTTTTCGCCATGATTTTTATCGAGGTACTTACCAATTGGAATCTGTAAGATTGATTTGGGAATCCAATAAAAAAAAGCGGTCAAACCAGCTACTTTTAGTGCTTGATTAATGTCTCCACCAGTAATTCTTTGAGCAATAAACAAAGCAAAAACAGGACCCAAAAGGCCCCAACCGCAATTTAAAATAAAGTCGCTGGTTACTAAAATCTTAATTGTGCGGTTAATAGATTTAAACATAGATTAATTATATCAAGTAAAACCTTTTATAAACTTAATTAACCTATTATACTCCAAAATAATCCAAACACAATTTAAACAAAAAAGAGCTCTTTTAAGAACTCTTGTTTTTCGGATTTTTTAAACTTTCGGTTTTATCTTTCTGTGAAACTTATTTTCCATTTCTTTAATAAAATCGAGCAAAATTGGCTCGTCAAAAAACTCTGAGGCTTGTAACCACCAGGGTTTTTGGGGAAAATTTTTATATTTCTTCCAATATTCAAGCGCCTGCAAAAGATTCTCCAAACGGTCTGCCTGCTTAAAAAATCTTCCTTCTGGTGTCAGACTTTTTTCATAATCCAACCAAAGATTTTTTATTTCCTGTTTCAGGTCTTTAGGTAAATCATTAACTAATTTATTCAGGGCCGCTTCTTCTTTTTTGTGTTTTGCCGCTGCTATCTTCTTTTTTTCTGCGTCTGAAAAACGAGGCCAAGTTTTCATTAGTTCTTTAATTTTCTTCTTGTCTTTTGGAAGAATTGTATCATAGGGGGTTGTGTCTCCGGCATATATTTCACATAGGTCATGGATTAAGGCCATTTTTAGAAGTTTCTCGATATTAAGCCCGCCTCTTTTTTCTCCCAAAAACCAGGCCATAATAACAGTCCTAAAAGTATGCTCGGCAATACTTTCTGGATTTTTAATTCCTCTTAAAACCCATCCTTTTCTTGCTATTCTTTTTAATTTTCCCGCTTCGCTGAAAAAAGTAAGCAGATTTAACATTAAAGGATCGTGTTCTGTGTTTTTTACTCTTAATTCTTTAATTTCTATTTCTTTCAAAAATTTTAAGATAAGAGGGTCGTCAATTACTTCATTTGCATGCTGCCACCAAGGCTTAGTGGGGAATTTTTTATCTCTTTTCCAACAGTCAAAAGCCTCAATCAGATTTTCTGCTTTGTCTGCCTGACGGGTAAATCTTCCTTCTTGGGTTTTACCCATTTCATAATCATGCCACCAGAAGTCTAATATTTGTTTTTTTATTTTAGGGGGCAGGTTTTCTGTAAGTTTTTCCAAAGATTTTTTTTCTTTTTCTAGTTTCCGCAGATATCTTTCTTTTTTTTCGTTTTCCGAAAGATGAGGCCATTTTCTAACAAATTCATATCTTTCTTTTTTGTTTTTAGGCAATAAACCATCATAAGGTGTAATATCTCCGGCATAAACTTCGCAAAGGTCGTGGATTAAGGCAATTTTAATAATCTTTTCAACATTTAGATTTTTCAGGTAGCCCAAAATCCACGCTACAAGAGTCATTCTAAATGTATGCTCGGCGCTAGTTTCGGGATCTTTTATCCCATAAAGCATTATCCCTCTTCTTTTTTTTTCCTTTCAATTTTCCAATTTCAATAAAAAATTTAAGCAGAGTTTTCATTTTATTAGAGCGCATTCTAAAATTAAAGCCAGGTTTGAATCCTGACTTATAATTAAAACTGGATTAATGGTTCATTAAGAATTATGATATTTAATTTTCAAAATTTTGTAAGAAACCTTAACTGGAGAAGAAATAATTATCTCATCGCCTACTTTATGGCCCATTAAAGCTCTGCCAACCGGCGATTCATTGCTGATTTTACCTAATGAGGGATTGGCCTCTAATGTTCCCACTACCACAAACTCATCTTTTTCTCCTTCTACTGACACTGCTACTTTAGCCCCCAAACTAATCATATTCTGTTTCGTTTGATGGGGCTTTTTTATTATTTCGTAGTTTTTTAGGATATTTTCCAACTCTTTAATGCGCGACCTTAAAAAACCCAAATCTTCCTGGAAATTAAGGTATTCAGGGTTGATGTCTTCAGACTCAAAAATCTTGGGCATTTCTCCCCTTGTTTTGCGAAATTCAATAGCCAGGAGGTTTTTATATTCCTCTTTAAGTTCTTCAAACTTATCTTTTGTTATATAGAATATTTTTTCTGCCATATATAATAATTGCGTTCTTGTGGCACGTTTAATTTTAGTGATCAAACAATATATTGTCAAGACTCTAACAAAAAATCCCGCTCAAAGCGGGATTACTAACAAGTCAGATGGAAAAGCCCTATAACTTGCCGCTGTCTTCCCTCTTCTTCTAATGAATCTTCTTTCATAATATTGAAAGTTCTCACTGCTTCTTCGGTTTTATCAATAATAAGCTCAATTCCATTATTTTTAATAAAATTCTGCGCTTCCTTTGTAACATTCGCCAATCCCGACTTCCCTGTTCCGATTATAATTGTCTCAGGAGCCTGTCCAACCGCTCTTTTAACCTCTTCAATACCAATCAAGTGTTTTTCCTTAAAACTCCATAGTAGAACTTCATTTGTCCAGCGCATCTCTATATCGTTATCATATCTTTTACCGTCAATTATAATATAGCCAAAATTATATTCTTCTATCATCTTTTAGAAAAGTGTTTTTTGTTTAGATGTTTTCTTTTGCTCTTCTTTTGAAAAAATCTTTATTTTTCCATATACACCATCATATCCCGGCTCGACACAAACCTTGCCCTCTCTGGTCTTTATAATGCCTTCGCTTATTCTCGGAAAGGTTATCTTATCAAGATCTTCCTTGGAAACCTCTAAAAGTACCTTAAACTCGTTGCCAATCTTTTCAATCAAATTATCATATTCCCTTGCAACTTCTTTCGCCCCGGGAAGCATACCCTTAGCTTCAGCAATTATTTCTCCCAACGGTATCAAGCTACGGAATGGAATGTAGTTTTCCGGTTTAAAACCTTCGGGCCGGTCGGCTAGTTGCTCTACCCTGTTTAACACGCCTATTGTTAATGGTTTTAAGCAACGGGGACAAATATTATTGTATTTTTTTGATTCTTGGGGTGACAACCTTATTTCGCACGACCTGTGCCCATCATAATGGTATTTTCCTTCCTCGGGAAAAAATTCAATTGTATAAAGAAATTTTTTGTTATCTTTTGATTTTATTGCATCGGCAATTCCTTTATAACTAATTTCCGTTTCAAAAACATTTGCCTCCCTGCCAATTTTATGAGGAGAATGAGCATCAGAGTTGCTTATTAAAGTAATCTTATCTAAAGCAGACAGACGCCAGTTCATCGCAGGGTCGCTGGAAAGCCCGGTTTCAATCGCATAAATATATTTTGAATAATCTTCAAAACATTCTTCTATTGAATCAAAACCAGATTTAGAGCCAAAAATACTGAACCAGGGAGTCCAGGCATGAGCCGGTATTATTAAACAATCACTTGAAGTATTAAAAACAATCTTCGCTAATTCTTTGGCATCTAATCCTAAAATTGGACGGCCGTCTGATTTTAAGTTCCCAATCCATCCCAGCTGGGTATTAATTTTTTTAACCACATCAAAAGACGGAGCAAAAACTATAATATGAATTTTCCTGACTTGATTGTTTTTTGAATAAATACAACTAATCTCGGCCGTTAATATAAAGCGAGTGGGAGACTCGCTTGCTTTTAATTTAAACAAACCAGGTTCTGCTGGTTCTAATTGATTCTCTAAAGATTTAAGCCATTCAGGGTGAGTAAAATCCCCCGTGCCTAAAACTTTGATACCTTTAATTTTTGCCCATTTATCCAAATTTATTAAATCCATCTGGGGCGATGTCGCTCTGGAATATTTGGAATGGATGTGAAAATCGGCGATAAATTTCATCTTGATATTAAACCGCCCTGGTAGTTTAATTTATAAATATTTGTTCCTTTCAAAGATATTGTTTCCTGACCCCAAAAACACTCCAAATTTCCCGTGCCCTGATCTTTATAAAATAATTCTTTCTTTTTCAGTTCGCAGGTTTCACCGAAACGGCATTTTTCCGCCAACTCTAATAGAGCTATTTTTAAAAAAACAACAACTTCTTTTGATGGTTGCTCCCCAAAATATCCCATACTCCAAATTGGCTTTGTATCATAATAAACAACCTCTTGGCCAATAAAATTCTTATCACCGTCAAAATAAATATCTCGATAAAACCAGTCGCCCTTTTGGTATTCCAATTCTTTAGATCCTTTTAAACGAGGATTATCAACAAGGACCCCCTCGCCAGCGTAAGTATTGTTACGCGCCTCTACTATAAATCCTTTCAATTCGTCTAATTTTATTTTTGTTAATTTTGAAAACCCGGCTTCCGGAAAGGAAAACTTGCCGCCTGCTTTTATTATCTTTTCAAGAACTCTCGCCAGCTCTTTTTTGTGTATTAAATATTTCGTGTATTTACTTTCTGTTTCAGTATCTAAGGGCACCTCAAATTTAAAAACCCGCTTATTATTTTTAATAGAACTAGAATCTGCAATTTCAAAAAAATCATTAACCGGAACCAACCAAACATATTCAGATATATCTTGAACCACTATGTCAAAATAAAGAAAAACTAAATAAAAATTATCATTTGGCTCAATGTCTCCTTGAATAATTTCAGTTCTATAAACTCTTTTTTCAGGGTCTTTATCGCAGTTTCTAATTTGAAGATAAATTTTAACTTCATCATAATATTCTCCTCTTTTCTCCACCCATAAATCAGCTTCGGCCGGTTCGACCGGTTTTGTAACGGTAAGTTGGCCGGCCGCCACACTGGCAATCCAGTCAACAACCGTATTCTCAATTTTTTCTTTTATATCTATCGGGTTATTCACTTTTTTCATCTTCTTTTTCCCAAAAAACTTTTTCCTCTAATAATCTTAAAACAGATAATATGCCTAACGCCAAAAAGGAAGTAAAAACAGCCACGAGATATAATTTAAGCCCAACTGCTACGCCAATAGCCGCCACAACCCAAATTCCGGCTGCAGTTGTCAAACCTTCTATTTTGAAACCGCGGTGCATAATCAAACCAGCTCCTATGAAACCAACCCCCAGGACTATACCAGAAATAACGCGAGAGGGATCAAAACTTATACCGGTTATATTCGCCCATTGGTGAAAAGATTCAAGAGAAATTATTATAAAAAGAGCAGACCCCAAACAAACTAAAGAATGAGTTCTTAAACCGGCTGCTCTTTTTTGATATTCTCTTTCTAGGCCGACTAAACCACCCAATACAGCTGCCAATAAAAGCTGAAAGATTATTTGCATTTGAGAGCTAAACCAAAAATCCATAATAAATTAATCAACCAAATCCTATTAAGATTTAGTAATTGCTAATAGTAATTGAAAATTAAAAACTATACCTTATAAACCTTGTAGCCCTCTCGGACTTTTTCCTTAACTTTTAAGCCAACCGAGTCGCCTTTTTTTGCCGACTTCACCTTTTCGTGCTCAATTTGCATTGAACCAACATCTTGGGTGAAATCGGTGTTTTCTCCGCCAACAACCCTAATAGTATCACCCTCTTTAAGGATACCCGAAAGATTAATCACGCATACTCCGATGTTGGAAAAATAATGGGTGATTCCACCAATTAATTTTCCTTCTTCTTTTTTTGGCATATATTTTAAAAATAGAGTTAATTATTGCGACCTTTTTATTTCATTCTATCATATTATTGCGTATTGAAAAGTACCAAAAAATCCGCCCGAGGCGGATGTTTTGGTGAGGGGGTGTAACTCTCAACACTATCGGTTTATGCTCAAGCATAATTCGGACACGTGAATTATTGTTACGCAACTTCAACCTCCTGCATTAAGAATCACTTTGTCCTTGAGAATGAATCTCGCACCCCCTCGAGTTGTATTTTAATCATATAAGAACAGATGTCAAGACCCTTTTAATATATATTCAAACGATGAAAAAATACGAGAAAAAATAAAAAAACTTTCACACATTATCCACAACATTTTCACTTATCAACTGCCCAGGTGGTGGAACTATTTTCCCTGCTTGCCAGCAAACAGGGAACTTTGAGGTGGTAAACAAAAACCCCGAGTTAAGGGGTTTTTGTTTGGATAATGATTACCAGCGACCTCTGTTGCCTCCACCAAATCCTTTGTTACCGCGGTCAAATCCGCCCTGACGAGGAGCTCTTGGCTCCATAGGACGGGCTTCGTTCACTGTAACATTCCTGCCATCAAGATCCTTACCATTGAACATTTCAATGGCTTTTTGCGCTTCTTCATCAGATGACATTTCTACGAAGCCAAATCCTTTTGAACGGTTGGTCATCTTATCTATGATGATCGTTGCCGATTCAACTGTTCCAGCTGCTGAGAAAGTATCTTTTAAAGTAGCATCAGTGGTGTTATAAGATAACCCACCTACATACAATTTCTTTGCCATGTTTTCTTTCTTAATTATTTTATTATTAGTAAGCCGACCTACTATTTTTATTTCTTCTACAGCTTACTTTTAATAAAACCTAAGAAAGAAACTCAATAGAAACTTACATTAATATATTATGCCACTTCTTTAAAAAAGTCAAGGGCTTGTACTAGAAGGGTACATAGGTAACACTTTTAAGTGTTTAACCTGAAAATTAATTGGCGATATATATCCCAGCGCTTGGTGAGGTCTTCTGAAGTTGTATTCTATCAACCACTCGGTTAAGGAATGATTAAATCTGTTAA